>NZ_JBFNXI010000001.1:0-190256 GCF_040812445.1 Lentibacillus sp. L22
GTGCGATAGCTGGGTTCATGTCCTTGAGCCAACCACATCATGCGGATACTATCCTGTAATAAAGCTTCTATTTTACGACCAGAAAACACGGATTGCGTATACCCACACAAAATGACTTTCAACATCATGCGAGGATGGTACGCAGGACGGCCGGTTTGTCGTATAAAGTCATCGAAAACCTCTTCGGGAATACTCTCGACAAGATCATTGATCGCAAAAGCAATATCATTCTCTTTCAATTTAATTTCTAAATCTAGCGGCAAAACTACCTGATTCATGGTATAATGTTTAAACATAAGGACACCTCCATAAATTATTGTGTAGTTACTTTAATTTTATCAAAGGGTGTCCTTTTTGTTTACTAAAATAATGTCAAAAAAGGCGTGGGGCCTACACTTTTTTAGTGTAAGCTCCTACGCCTTAATTTTTATTTACTGGAGTTTTGTCCCAGCCTCTTTATTTTGTATTCGCAATCTGATCACATTATTGCTATAATTAGACTGTTATTTGGCCATTGGAGAGAGAATATAAAGCATTTTGAAGGTATTGCCCTTGATGTTTGTTAAGGCTTTATCGTAAAATGTGAAAGGGAACAATTTAGGACCTGTTTTTATATTTTGGTATTAATTTTTTAGGAATTCACAACTGAATGTCCTGTAAACAAAGGGGTGCTTAGGAAATGTTAAATGTAGAAGAAATTCAGGAATTAATTAAATTGATCGACCAAACATCTATTGACGAATTTACCTATGAAACACAGGGAACAACGATTTCGATGAAGAAGGCTTTGGGTGAAACGATGGTGCAACCAGTTCAAAAGGTAGTAGCCCCAGTTGAAAAGCCTGCCGAAACAATTAGTAATCCATCGCCACAGCCAGTAGCAGAGCAAGATCAAGCGCAAGTATCACAAACCGCCCACACCAACGAATCAACCGTTGATTACGATTATGAGATTACGTCCCCAATGGTCGGTACATTATATTCTTCTTCATCACCGGAGGCAGATCCATATGTACAAAAAGGCAGCACAGTGCAAAAAGATACCGTGGTTTGTATCATTGAAGCAATGAAATTATTTAACGAAATTGAAGCGGAAGTGAATGGAGAAATCGTCGAGATCTTAGTGGATGATGGCGAATTGGTGGAATATGGTCAGCCGTTATTCCGAGTCAAGACGAAGTAAGGGGACGATAGCATGATTAAAAAACTATTGATCGCGAACAGAGGGGAGATCGCTGTTCGAATTATTCGCGCATGTAAGGAAATGGACATAGAAACTGTTGCTGTATATTCAGAGGCAGATAAAGAATCATTACATGTAAAGCTTGCTGATGAAGCATACTGCATTGGGCCGACATCAAGCAAAGATAGTTACCTTAATTTCACCAACATTATGAGTGTTGCTACGATGACCGAGGTGGATGCCATTCATCCGGGATATGGATTTTTATCGGAAAACGCAGATTTTGCCGAGATCTGTCGGGCTTGTAATGTTACTTTCGTTGGTCCATCCTCGAATGCTATCCAGCAAATGGGAATCAAAGATGTTGCCAGGGAAACAATGAAGAACGCGGATGTACCAATCGTTCCCGGTTCTGAAGGAATCATTGAATCCGAAGAAGAAGCAATCGAAGTTGCAGAAAAGATTGGCTATCCAGTCATTATTAAAGCTACTGCCGGGGGCGGTGGAAAAGGGATCCGTGTTGCTCATGATCAAGACAACCTGATCAAGGGAATCCGGATTACACAAAAAGAGGCAGAAACCTCTTTTGGTAATGCTGGCGTATATTTGGAAAAGTTTATTGAAGATTTCCGCCATGTTGAAATCCAGGTTTTAGCGGATCAGCATGGGAATGTAATTCATTTGGGTGAACGGGATTGTACGATTCAGCGCCGATTGCAAAAATTGGTAGAAGAATCGCCATCACCAGCGTTGACACCTCAAATAAGGAAGCAAATGGGTGAAGCTGCTGTAAAAGCCGCCAAAGCGGTAGACTATGTTGGAGCAGGTACGATTGAATTTATTTTTGACCGGTCGAGCAAGTCATTCTATTTTATGGAAATGAATACACGTATCCAAGTGGAACATCCGGTAACTGAAATGGTCACTGGCATCGATCTGGTTAAGGAACAAATTAATATTGCTAACGGCAAACCATTATCTATTACCCAGGAAGAAGTTGAATTCGAGGGCTGGGCAATTGAATGTCGGATTAATGCGGAGAACCCGTTTAAAAACTTTATGCCTTCACCAGGCAAAATTGCGATGTATTTACCACCAGGCGGTTTAGGGGTTCGCGTTGATTCAGCAGTATATCCGGACTACACCATACCGCCATATTATGATTCCATGATTGCGAAATTAGTCGCCTATGGGCCAACAAGAAAAGAAGCCATTCAACGGATGAAACGTGCCTTGGATGAATATGTTATTGAAGGGATTTATTCGACGGTTCCGTTTCATCGGATCATTATGGACCATGAAGTGTTTGTTGGCGGTGATTTTAATACGAAGTTCCTGGAAGAACATCCGATTGAGGAAATTGAATAAGGTGAGTGTTCAAAAGGAGGGTAAATATGAGTGAACAACCATTATTAGACGTTAGTGATGATACAAGTCTTGGAAAGGTTGAAATTGCCCCTGAGGTTATAGAGGTAATTACCGGTATTGCAGCCTCTGAAGTAGACGGCCTGTCATCTATGCGTGGCAATTTTGCTGCCGGGGTGGTGGAACGCTTAGGGAAGAAGTCACATGGTAAAGGGGTCAAGGTCGAATTAACTGATTCAGGGATATTGATTGATCTGTATGTCGTTTTAAACTTTGGCGTTTCCATTCCGGAAGTTGCTCAAAAGCTACAAACGAATATCAGACAGACAATTAAAAATATGACTGCACTTGAAATCGCGGAAATTAACATTCATGTCGTTGGGATCCAAATGGAAAATCGTGAACAAACAGAAACCGACGAATAGAAATAAAAGCCATGGTCCAAGGAATACGCCCTTGGCCATGGCTTTTATTGCGGAGAATCTATATGATATATCCATGTTCGCAAAGGTGCATGCCCAGCTACCAGAGCGCTTTTACTTTTCATGTAATCATGTTATGATTTGTAGAGATATAATAGAAGGAGTAGTGTTTTGATGAAACGTCATGCGGCAAGAGAGAAGGCCTTTCAAATTTTATTTCAACTGGACATCAATGAAATAAACCCCAAACATGTTGCAGAGGAGCAAGTGAAACAGGATGCATTTTTGGAAAAACTTGTGTCAGGTGTCATCAATCATAAAACAGAAATTGATTCAGTGATTACGAATCATTTGGAGAAATGGTCTATCACCAGGATCGCGACAGTAGAACGGACTATACTGCGAATAGCAACTTATGAATTACGTTATCTTGATGATATGCCAGCAAAGGTTTCCATCAATGAGGCTGTTGAATTGGCACACACGTACGGGGATGACAAGTCCGGTAAATTTGTTAATGGCGTTTTATCACGCATTAACGGGCTGTAATACCGCCTCCTTTTTTAAGCGCGAGTAAACTCAACCAAGAAGAAAGGGTAAACGGCCCATAAATCAAAAGGGGATGAGGACTTGACGGCAGAAGTGATAAATGGTAAGGAATTGGCAGCTGAAATCAAGGCGGAGATGAAGGCAGAGGTATCCCGCTTACGTGAACAAGGACTAATACCACATTTAACGGTAGTGTTAGTTGGAGATGACCCGGCATCAAAATCATATATAAATGGGAAGAAAAAAGCATCCGGGGAAATAGGGATTTCATCGCAAATCATTGAACTTCCCTCGTCTACAACAGAAAAAGAATTGCTTGAATTGATTGACCGGCTCAATCATGATCGGGATGTTCACGGAATATTGGTTCAGTTACCATTACCGGAACATATCCAGGAACAATCGATCATTGAGGCAATTGATCCGGCGAAGGACGTTGACGGGTTCCATCCAATTAATGTTGGTCGAATGATGACAGGTAAGGATTCATTCCTGTCTTGCACACCATATGGAATTATAACCATGCTAAAATCCCGGGATATTCAAATAGCTGGTAAACATGCGGTTGTCATTGGCAGAAGCAATATAGTTGGCAAGCCGGTTGGCCAACTTTTGCTCAATGAAAATGCGACGGTAACGTATTGCCATTCCAAAACAGCGGATTTAAAACATCATACGCAACAAGCAGATATCCTCGTAGTTGCTGTTGGCAGGGCGAATGCAATTGATGCCGATTATTTGAAGGGTGGAGCTGTAGTTGTTGATGTAGGAATCAATCGATTGGCTGATGGCTCGCTTACGGGTGATGTTGATTTTGACAGTGCAAAGGAAAAAGCTGCATACATTACTCCGGTGCCAAAAGGTGTGGGGCCAATGACGATTACCATGCTGTTGAAGAACACGATTAAAGCTGCGATTGGACTGGCAGACCATTGAACGATAAATATCTAACAGTTACGGCCCTGACAAAATATATAAAGCGGAAATTTGATACCGACCCACACTTGCAAATCATTTGGCTAAGAGGAGAAATTTCCAACTTTAAACACCATAGCCGGGGTCATATGTACCTGACGATAAAAGATGAATATTCGCAAGTGCGAGCTGTTATGTTTGCCGGAAATAACCGGTATTTAAAATTCGTCCCGGAAAATGGTATGCGTGTCCTGATCAAAGGGAAAATTGGTGTATATGAACCACAAGGGCAGTACCAGCTTTATATTCAGCAAATGCAACCCGATGGCATTGGTGCATTGTATTTAGCTTTTGAACAATTAAAGGAAAAACTACATAAATTGGGGTACTTTGAAGAGAGCATCAAGAAACAATTACCAAAATATCCAAAGCATATTGGTGTGATTACTTCACCAACTGGAGCTGCTGTTCGTGATATCATTACAACAATTAAACGAAGGTACCCGATCGTTGAAACGACTGTTATACCGGTACTTGTGCAAGGACAGGCTGCTGCTGATTCGATTAAACGGGCGATCGAATATGCCAACAAACTGGCAGCATTCGATGTGCTTATTGTCGGTAGAGGCGGCGGTTCGATTGAGGAATTATGGAGCTTTAATGAAGAAATCGTTGCCCAAGCAATTTTTCATTCAGAAATTCCGATCATTTCCGCTGTCGGACATGAAACAGATGTAACGATTAGTGATTACATCGCCGACTTGCGCGCACCAACCCCAACCGGAGCAGCAGAACTCGCTGTCCCTTCACAAGTGGAACTAATGGATAAAATTCAAGGGTTCAAACGCTCCTTGACGAAAATAATGACCCAAAATATCACTCAGGCTGAAACGCATTTAAACCGTATGAAACGGGCATATGCTTTTCGGTATCCCGAACAGCTTGTCGTTCAAAAAGAGCAGGAACTGGATAAGCTGGTTGAACGAGTGGAAAAAGGTTTTAATCAAGTGACTGCCGATAAACAACGGTCATTACGAGTGATTGAACAACGTTTACTAAATCAGCATCCCCGAGAATTGTTGGAACAAATGAAAAAGGAATTAAAGCAAATAACCAAACAACAGCGTAATGCTATGAAGCAAATCGTTGAAAGAAAATCTGTAACGTTTGCAAATATGATTGATAAACTATCCTTGTTAAATCCACTGGAAACGATGAAACGTGGCTATGCCATTCCATATGCAGCCAATGGTCAGATTATCCGATCGATAGCGGCTGTAGATTCAAATGAGGACATTTCCGTTCAGCTTGCGGACGGATTACTGGATTGCAGGATTATTGAGAAATACCGGTCACGAAAACTCGATACCGGACAAGGCACGAATATGAAGGAGGAGCATGATGGAGACGACATCTGAAGAAATTTCGTTTGAAGAGGCCATGTTAGAATTGGAAAAGATTGTAGAACGGCTGGAAGAAGGAGATGTACCTCTGGAAAAGGCCATTTCCTATTATCAGGACGGTATGAAACTTTCCAAATTATGTAATGATAAACTGAAACAGGTACAAGACCAAATGACTAAAATAATGAATGAACAGGGAGAAACGGAACCATTTACGATTCAGGAGGAAGAGTAGTGCCGCAAACATTTGAACAGTATATCGAACAAAACAAGAAAATAATCGATGAAGAATTGCGCCGTTATTGTCAATCATTACGGATTCCCAATCGTTTAAAAGAAGCAATGCTATACTCGCTTGAAGCGGGCGGAAAACGATTGCGTCCAATTTTGCTCATGGCTGGCTTTGAAGCATATGGCAAGGAGAAAAGTAACGTATTGTCAACAGCAGTCGCATTGGAAATGATTCACACGTATTCCCTGATTCATGATGATCTGCCAGCGATGGACAATGATGATTTCCGCCGTGGAAAACCGACAAACCATCGTGTGTTTGATGAAGCGACCGCAATCCTGGCTGGTGATGCCTTATTGACGTATAGTTTCGAAATTATTGCTGATGATCCGCTGCTTACTCAGGACCAGAGGGTGAAGGTTATTAAACTGCTGTCTCAGGCCAGTGGACCAAAAGGAATGGTGGCTGGGCAGATGCTGGATATGGAAGCGGAAAACAATGAAATATCCTTGGCAGAACTGGAAGAAATTCATGCACAAAAGACCGGGGAGTTGTTTGCGTTTGCGATAACGGCTGGTGCATATCTTGGAGGAGCAACACCTGGCCAACTGGAACATTTGCGGGAATTTGCACACTGTTTGGGACTGATTTTTCAAGTTCAGGATGATATTCTTGACGTAATAGGTGATGAAGATAAAATCGGCAAACCGCTTGGCAGCGATGTAACCAACGACAAAAACACATACCCCAAATTATTGAGTCTCGATGGCGCACAAAATAAGAAACAAGTTTATAAAGAAAAAGCGAATACAGCCTTGGAAAAAGCCGGAGCGGAAACTTCCTTACTAATGGAACTAACTGATTATTTTAGTAACCGCGACCATTAAAAACAAAGGCGTTGAAGCCGGCTGTGGATCGCTTTGGATGCAAGAACCGACTTGAGGGATGTCGTCTTATGGCAATGTGAAAGGACCTGCATCCTGACGTCATGATGGTAAAATCGTAGAAATTTGGTGCGAAACATGCTATAATATAGTCAATACGGAATGGTGCAGTATTCTAGTCAGCCCTCCGCTCCTGAAGGCAGGCCTAAAAATCTGCTAAAGGGCACATCGATGAAGTTCCTTGTGTTGGCTTGAGGCGCCCAGCCTTGGGTCAGTGCTGGGAGTTAAGGTTTTAGGGCGATCCACAAAGGCATGTGGGCGATGACCCTATTACCGCGGAGGCCCATATCTGTCGTGATGACTAAGCCTAGGAATCATTATGGAATGGGGTATGAACCTGCTTATGTGAGGGAAGGGACAACTCACATGCAGCGTAGCCTGCCTTGAGTGGTACTTGAGAGGATTGGACTTTAAAAATAGTAAATCAGATGGCCACTGGTTTCACTATTGTTTTCTCCATGAAATCGAGACTGCAAAAGAGGCTAGGGAACGGTTAAAGGCTGTTGAGGAAATCTCCTAGACTGTTCTTATGGACGTATAAAAGAGATTATAGTGTGGACTAAGTGGTAATCCAGTCCGGCTTTTGGTGACAAGCCGAGATGGTTTTAAAGGGGAACCGCCTTTTATGGCAACATTGGGTAACCATCTGGGAAAACCTACTGGACCTAAGCCACAGTTTTAATCTTTTGTACGGCCATTCCGGTTCTACATACCAAGAGTGTTCAAAAGGAGGATAAAAAGGACCAAGAAGTTCGAGGCGGCGTAGTTTTGAGCAGCGGGCTTGTATAGGTTGAGCAGCGGAAAAACAAGCCAACGAACTTCTTCAAAGGAAGGCCGACTAAAAACGGGCTTGCGCTCAGGCGTCGGTATACCCCCTTTTGCAGGGGCACGTCATTTTTACCGGACTGTTTGAACATCCTCTAATTTATTCAAATGAGGTAAAGAATGAAATCACATATAAAAAGCTCGATTAAATTTAGTTTAACCACTGCCGTTATCACATTTGTGTTAGCGGCAATTTTTTCAGTCATATCACAGTCATTGTTAAGTGATGTCATGTGGGTTGTTGGATTATTGATTGTACTGTTTATCGTCTTAATTGGCGTGGTATTCGATATGCTGGGAATTGCCGCAACTGCTGCAGATGAGAAGCCATTTCATGCGATGGCTGCTGAAAAAATAAATGGGGCAAAAGAGGCGGTCCGAATTATTCGTAATGCTGACAGGTTTGCCAGTTTTTGTAACGATGTGATCGGTGACATCTCCGGGATTGTTAGTGGAACAGCAACTACTATTGTTGTGTTACAAATTGCCAACATGCTGAGACAAGGCGATGGCTCTTCTGCTCAAATAGCCTTAAACGTGTTTTTAACAAGTTTAGTTGCGGCAATAACTGTGGGCGGGAAAGCATTTGGAAAATATTTTGCGATCCATGCCTCCACGAATATTATTTTTTACACTGGAAAAGTGGTTGCGTTTTTAGATCACCGTTTCAAAATCAAGATATTATCTAAATAAAAAAATCAACAAAATTGAGGATTATGCATATGGCAAAAAAAAGATTGGATGTATTATTAGTTGAAAGGAATTTAATCGATACACGGGAAAAGGCAAAGCGGGTTATTATGGCCGGTTTAGTATTTTCCGACCAGGAGCGGATGGACAAGCCCGGTGTGAAGGTAGACGAAACGATTCCATTGGTTATTAAGGGTAAGCAGATGCCTTATGTGGGTCGGGGCGGCCTAAAACTGGAAAAGGCCTTGAACTATTTTGCGATTTCTGTGAATGGTCGGATTATGGTTGATGTTGGATCATCAACAGGCGGTTTTACCGATTGTGCTTTGCAGCAGGGGGTAACCAGAAGTTATGCCATTGATGTTGGTTATAATCAGCTCGATTGGAAGTTAAGGAATGATGACCGTGTTGTGGTGATGGAGCGAACCAATTTCCGCTATGTAACACCAGATATGCTTGACAAAGGAAGACCGGATTTTGCTACTATCGATGTTTCCTTTATTTCATTAAAATTGATTTTACCTGTTTTAAAAATATTGCTGGCTGAAAACAGTGATATTATTGCCCTAATTAAACCGCAATTTGAAGCGGGGCGTGAACAAGTTGGCAAAAAAGGAATTGTTCGGGATAAGCGGGTACATCTTCAGGTTTTGACAACAATCATTGCATTTGCCAAAGCAGAAGGCTACCAAGTTTTCGACATAACGTACTCACCAATCACCGGCGGCGATGGCAATATCGAATTTTTAGCTCATTTTGGCTGGAATCATGACAAAACTGGTAGAACCATCACCGATTTTGAATTGAGGCAATTAGTCGCCAAGGCACACCATAATTTCATCGTAAAAAAGAGGGAAAATGATGAGTAAAATTCAACGTCATATTAAAATTCGTGAATTAATTACAGAAAACGAAATTGAGACACAGGATGAATTAGTGGATCGTTTAAAAAGTCTTGGATATAATGTCACCCAAGCAACTGTCTCCCGGGATATAAAGGATTTGCATCTGGTAAAAGTACCAACAGGCAAAGGTTTGCATAAGTATAGTCTCCCAGCTGACCAACGCTTTAATCCCCTGGATAAATTAAAACGCTTAATTGTGGATGCATTTGTCAAAATTGATCATGCCAGCCATTTTATTGTGCTAAAAACATTGCCAGGTAATGCACATGCGATTGGGGTTTTGATTGATAATTTGGATTGGGAAGAGATTATGGGTACGATATGCGGGGATGATACATGTCTGATTATTTGCCACACGGAGGCTGAATCATTGCTTATTAAAGATCGTTTTTTAAGTATGCTATAATAAAAAAGATACAAAGTTTTATTTATTATTTTGTAAGGGGAGACGTAACGTGCTTACGGAATTATCCATTCAAGATTTTGCTATAATTGATCATATTTCACTAACCTTTCAAGAAGGTCTCACTGTTTTAACGGGTGAAACTGGAGCCGGTAAGTCGATTATTATTGACGCCATTCAATTACTTGCCGGTGGACGCGGTTCAGTTGAATTTGTCCGGCATGGCACCAAAAAGGCACAAATTGAAGGTTTGTTTACTATCGAAAATCCGGATCATCCCATTTACAATTGCGGAAAACAATACGGGATTGATATCCAGGATGAAATGGTTGTTTTACATCGAACGATTACAGCAAGCGGGAAAAGCATCTGTCGGGTGAATGGAAAATTGGTAACGTTAGCCATCCTGAAAGAATTTGGAAAAACATTAATCGACATTCATAGTCAGCATGAAACACAAAGCTTAATGGATCCTGATAGCCATATCCGCTTACTTGACATGTATGATCCAGAGGCTATTTCACAAGCTAAAACCACCTACCTACAATTATATGAAAAATTACAAACATTAAAAAAGCGCTATCAGTCGTTATCCGAGAATGAACAAGAAACTGCCCACCGCCTTGATCTTCTTCAATTTCAAATGGACGAGCTGGAAAAGGCAGAACTGCAACCCAATGAAGATGAAACACTAGAAGAAGAACGTGCGGGACTGGCGAATTTTGAACGTATTTATCACGGGCTTCAAGATGCTTATAACGCTCTGTACGGGGAACAAAAAGGTTTGGAATGGTTAAGCATGGCAAGCCAATCACTCCAGGAGAATCAAGCGTACGACAATTTTGTTGCTGAAAAAGCAGAAGAATTGTCCAACCATTACTATATGATTGAAGAATTAACTGTTGCATTGCGTAATTATAGTGAAACATTGCAATACAATCCCGAACGCCTAAATGAATTGGAAGCAAGACTGAATGAAATAAATCGTTTAAAGAAAAAATATGGACCTACTGTTAATGACATCCTTGAGTATATGGCGAACATTGAGGAAGAACTCGAGCAGCTTACCAATAAAGATTCCCATTTGGTTCAATTAGCCGATGAAATAAACGAATTGGAACAAGATGCGTATTTGGAAGCAAAACAATTGCATGATATTCGCAAGCTTGCTGCAAAACAATTAACAGAAGCGATTCATCGGGAACTTGCCGGATTATATTTGGAAAAAGCGTCATTTGCGGTTGCTTTCGATGCGAATAACGATGAAACAAATCCGGTTAAACAGCCGCGGTTATCTGAAAATGGCTATGATCATGTACGTTTTCTTATTTCAACCAATCCTGGTGAACCATTAAAGGATACAACAAAAGTGGCTTCTGGTGGAGAATTATCCAGAATTATGTTAGCTATTAAAACCATTTTTGCCAAACACCAAGGTGTAACCAGTGTAATTTTTGATGAGGTGGATACCGGGGTTAGCGGCCGGGTTGCCCAAGCAATAGCCGAAAAGATTTTTCGCATTTCTACTGATTCCCAGGTTTTATGTATTACCCATTTGCCGCAAGTTGCTGCTATGGCTGATACACATCAGTTAATCGAAAAGCATGCGGATAACAATCGAACGGTCACAGCTGTAACCGAGTTAACGACCAAGCAAAAAACTGACGAACTTAGCCGGATGATTACCGGTACGAAATTAACTGATACAGCAAAAGAACATGCAAAGGAATTACTGGATTTGGCCGAAAGTTTTAAACAAAAAATACAAATGCAGCTTAATTGACATTCAATAATGGGTATCCCCTGAATTATGCTCAAACAACCAGACAATTATGTCTGGTTGTTTGTTTTCTGCGCTAAATATTTGAAAAAGGAAATGTTACACTGCTTTTCTTATCATTCCCCAGTTTAAAAAGGACCTCGTTCGGTCAAATTAGAAATACAGAAATAAATATGGTATGGGCAAGGAACGAGGAGAGTGAATTGATTGAAGCACACAAATAAAATACGAATATTGGTTGGTGTTTTGCTTCTGACAGCGATGATTGCAGTTCCTTTTTTTACACCACTGAAGCAATACCTGTCCATTCCCAATAAATTGGTCACATTCATCAACCAAGCTCCATTTGAAGTTCCTGCTCTAGGAGATAAGATAAAGATTAAAACCGATAACAAAAATGTTCAGGCAATAAACTCCTCCAAATTTCAGGCATCCAAAACGGGAAATAGCCAATTGGTATATAATGTGGCAGGTTTCCCCGTAAAAAAGGTGGATCTTTCCGTTTTAGATGATGTTAAGGTTGTACCTGGCGGTGAATCCATCGGGGTACAGCTCCACACGCTAGGCGTTTTGGTTGTTGGACATCATTTGGTCAAAGGCGATAATGGTGCCTCATCCCCTGGAGAGAAAGCTAACATAAAAGTTGGCGATATCATTTTAAAAATTAATGGGAAATCAGTAAAAGAAATGGCAGATGTAAAGCCTTATGTGGAAGAAGCTGGGGAAAGCGGCGAAGATTTGGATGTAACAATCAAACGGGGAAAAGAAACGATGAAAACGACGCTTCACCCGGAAAAAGATAAAAAATCATCTGAATATCAAATTGGTTTGTATATCCGCGATTCAGCAGCAGGTATAGGAACAATGACATTTTATGAACCCAAATCCAAAAAATATGGTGCGTTAGGGCATGTTATTTCAGATATGGATACGCAAAAACCGATTCAAGTCCATAATGGTACCATTGTCGGTTCCCAAGTGACTTCGATTGAAAAAGGAGATAACGGTGCCCCAGGAGAGAAGCAAGCAAAGTTCTCTGTAAAAGACGATAAATTGGGTAATATAACAAAAAATAGTCCGTATGGGATCTTTGGCAAATTAAAGAAATCTGTTGAAAATGGTATTTACGACAAACCAATGCCAATTGCTTTATCACATCAGGTAAAAGAAGGACCTGCCAAAATCCTAACGGTGGTTGATGGTGAAAAAGTTGAGGCCTTTGATGTCGAAATTGTCAGCAGTGTTCCACAGAAATATCCGGCAACAAAAGGAATGATCATTAAAATTACCGATCCCAAATTGCTGAAAAAAACAGGTGGAATTGTACAAGGTATGAGCGGCAGCCCGATTATTCAAGATGGAAAGGTTCTTGGTGCCGTTACCCATGTATTTGTTAATGATCCAACATCCGGTTATGGTGTTCATATCGAGTGGATGTTGCAGGAGGCGGGAATAAACGTTAATAATTCCCAAAAAAAGGCAAGCTAATAATAAAGGGTACTCAAAAGCTTTAGAAAACATTGCTTTTGAGTATTTTTTATGACAAAATACGACAAAAATAGTAGCGTTTTGTCGTAAAACCGCAATTTTTATCAAATGTAGTCGTAAAACGAAGGTAATCAGAGATATACAAAGTTTTTTCCGTAAAAATTAAAGTTTTTTAAATAAATAGAGGATATTTAAATCAAATGTCGAATACATTACGTAGAGACCGGAAATACATAAAGGAGGAACAAGTCTGTGGAAAAAATAACGGTTTGTTTAGTCGATGATAACAGAGAGCTGATTCAACTTATGGAGGATTATTTCGAAGGACAGCAGGATATCGAGGTTATCGGTACTGCATATAATGGTCGTGATTGCTTGGAATTGTTAGATGACATTGATCCGGATGTTTTGATATTAGACATTATCATGCCGCATGTCGATGGACTGGCGGTGCTTAACCAACTACGGGACATGAATAGAGAGCATGATCCAAATGTGATCATGCTGACTGCATTTGGCCAGGAGGAAGTCATGAAAAAGGCAGTGGATTTGGGTGCTTCCTACTTTATTCTGAAGCCGTTCGATTTGGACAATTTGGCGGATCAGATTCGGCAAGTACAAGGAAGCAGCGGTATTAGCCATTCAAACCAGAGAAAATTTAATAAGAAAGAACAAAAGAAAAAAGATTTGGAAGCAAGCATTACCAATATTATTCATGAAATTGGTGTGCCGGCGCATATCAAGGGGTACATGTATTTAAGGGAAGCCATTACCATGGTTTATAATGATATTGAATTATTAGGATCCATAACAAAAGTATTGTATCCGGACATTGCCAAGAAATTCAATACAACGGCATCACGGGTAGAACGGGCGATCCGACATGCCATTGAAGTAGCATGGAGCAGAGGTAATATTGAATCCATTTCGGCATTATTTGGATATACAGTGAACATTTCCAAAGCAAAGCCGACGAATTCGGAATTCATCGCAATGGTTGCTGACCGATTAAGGCTGGAACATAAGGCAAGTTGATGCAGGCGGGATAAAATAGCACAGTGAATTTGTCGTAACAAACTCACCGTGCTATTTTTGCCGCTATTCGCTGACTTTCAAAAAAATCAGGTGAAAAACGCTTTATATAATGATTGCACCGAACGTTCCAGGTCTACTTCCTGAATACCGAACATCATGGAAACTTCAGATGAACCCTGGTTTATCATCATGATATTGACACCGGAATCGGTAATCGCACTTGTCGCTTTTTTGGCTACGCCGACCGTACTGATCATTCCTTCCCCGACAACCATGATCATTGCCAAATCACGATGAATTTTGATGGTATCAACGTGTAATTCCGATTCTATTCGTTCGATCACTCTTCTTTCTTTCTCTTTTGTGAAGTATTTTTGCCGAATGACAACAGACATATCATCAATTCCCGATGGTGCATGTTCAAATGAAATTTCTTCGTCTTCAAAGATCTGCAATAATTTTCGTCCAAAACCCAACTCACGGTTCATCAGATATTTGCTGACGTAGAGACTGCAAAACCCGTCATCACCGGCAATTCCGACAACACATTGTTCCGTTGGTTCCTTTTCAGCGACCACCATTGTACCTGGTGCATTTGGGTTATTTGTATTTTTGATGCAAACCGGGATTCCTTTTTTAAACGCCGGGATTAATGCTTCGTCATGGAATACAGAGAACCCGGCATATGATAACTCACGCATTTCTTTATAAGTGATAGTGGTTATCTCTTTAGGCTGTTCAACAATCGATGGATTTACGGTATAAACGGAATCGACATCGGTGAAATTTTCGTAAAGTTCGGCTTGTACACCTGCTGCGACAATCGAACCTGTAATGTCAGATCCGCCCCGGGAAAAAGTAACCAACTTTCCTGACTTCGTATATCCAAAAAAACCGGGGATGATTTGCACGCCATCTTGTTGACGTAATTTATACAAATTGGTAAAACTTTCTTCAAGAACTTGTGCATTTCCGGGTTGATCGCTCACAATAATGCCTGCGGTTTCCGGGTTCAAGTATGTAGCTTCAACACCAATTGATGTTAAGTATGCTTGAAGCGCTTTTGCTGAAAAAACTTCGCCCAGCGACTTAATGGTATCTACTTTAAGTGAATTTTCTGCATCACTTGCCAATACATCTTCTATGGTTTGGTGAAGCTCATGAGCAATCGCAGACGTTAGGTTAAGTTCCTCAAGGATACTTAGAAAACGATCGTTAACCAGGTCGAGCAAATCTTCATATGGACGGTCCTGATCATCGTTTTCCGATATCTTGATTAACGTATCGGTGATTTTTATATCATCTTTGTAGCGTTTCCCTGGTGCTGACACCACAATAAATTTTCTTGCTGGATCCTGTTTAATAATCGCACCGACTTTTTTGATTTGGTTCGCACTTGCTACCGAACTTCCTCCAAATTTTGCTACCTTCATAATATCTCTCCAATAAATAAAGATTTATAATAATGTTACAAATGGTACCACATTATTAGTCTTTTGTGTATAAAAAAAGATAACTAAATTACATAATTAGTCATCTTTTATTTGCTTGTATCTGTTTTTTAACAGCTTGCCGTTTACGGTCGCGGTGGACGATAAAACCGCCGATAAATCCGATTCCGGCAGCAAAAAGGATAAAGCCGATAAAAAATTGCAGGCCGATGTGGAGAAAGACTGCTGTTAGTTCATTAAATAATGCATCCCGCATCAATTTTATACCATAGGCCGCGATAACTCCTGGAACAACCAGTATTAAGACCGCAATTATTCGCATGTTCATTCTCCTTTGAATGTAAAAAATTTTGCTCATCATTTTTATTGCTTTCCGTTTGCGCTTGATGACTTTGTCCATTGCCAGTATAGCAAAAAACTATGAAGATAGAAACGATGTAATGTTTGCTGAAATGTGCAGATTAGCGTATGATAATAATATGCAAAAAATTGCAAGGTGGGGTTTAATGAAACGGGTGCTGATTGTTGGGGCAGGTAAGGGTGGAACCGCTTTACTGGAAATGTTATATGTAGCTGATCGGATGCAGGTCGTAGCGATTATTGACCATAATCAACAGGCAAAAGGGCTTGAACTGGCCAAAATCTATGGTATTCCAACCGGTTCAAACTGGAAGGAATGGATGGATGAGGACGTCGATATTGTCATTGAGGTGACGGGGAATGAACAAGTACTTGATGAATTAATGCAAACAAGTCATGGGAAAATGATTGTAATTCCTGGTTCCATTGCCTATATTATTGTCGAATTATTAGACGAAAAGGAATCATTATTTCGCCATATCAAAACACAAATGAATCATCAACACCTGATCCTGAATAATATTCGCGATGGCATGATTGTCGTTGATAATCAAGGTATTGTTCAATTTGTCAACAAAAGCACAGAACGAATCACGGGCATTGCAAAAGAGGCTTCTGTGGGTAAGCCAATTACGGATTTAATCGCCCAAAGCAGACTCCCCCATGTATTACATAGCCGGGTAAAGGAAGTGAATCAGAAATTACTTTTGGAAAACGGCAAGCAGGTTATTACCACAAGGATCCCAATGATTGATGCAGATGGTGAGCTGGTTGGAGCCTTCGCCGTCTTTAAGGATATTACCGAAGTGATGACCCTTGCAGAAGAAAATACTGATTTAATTGAAATTAAAACCATGCTGGAGGCGATTATTCATTCATCCGACGAAGCCATATCGGTTGTTGATGAAAACGGCAAGGGTATTATGATTAATCCGGCGTATACGAAGATAACCGGTTTAAAAGAAATGGATGTGGTCGGCAAACCGGCAAATGTTGATATTTCAGAAGGTGAAAGTATGCACATGGAAGTGTTAAAAACCCGCAAGCCTGTACGGGGAGTTCGAATGAAGGTTGGAGCTGCCAAACGTGATGTGCTGGTCAATGTTGCTCCTGTAATCGTGGATGGCAAGATCAAAGGGAGTGTTGGCGTTCTCCATGATGTATCCGAAATAAAAGCATTGACCAATGAGTTAAAGCGGGCACGGCAGATCATTCGTAACTTAGAGGCCAAGTATACATTTGACGATATAATTGGTGATTCTCCGGAATTGAAACTTGCGCTTGAACAAGCGAAGATCGGGGCGCGCACACCGGCAATTGTCCTGTTAAGGGGTGAGTCTGGAACGGGGAAAGAGCTGTTTGCCCATGCGATTCATAACGAGAGTGACCGCAAGCATAACAAATTCATCCGAGTGAATTGTGCAGCCATTGCAGAGTCAATTCTGGAGAGTGAATTATTTGGTTATGAAGAGGGGGCATTTTCCGGAGCGAAACGTGGTGGGAAACGCGGCTTTTTTGAAGAGGCAAACATGGGAAGTATTTTTCTTGATGAAATTGGTGAGTTATCATTACATACGCAGGCCAAATTATTGCGGGTGCTACAAGAAAACGAAATCGTCCGTGTCGGGGGGACAGACCCGATTCCGATCAATGTTCGTATTATTACCGCAACCAATGTAAACTTGGAAAAAGCGATTATGAACAAAACATTCAGAGAAGATTTATATTATCGCTTGAACCGTTTGCCAATCTATATTCCTGCACTACAAGAGCGCAAAACTGATTTACCATGCCTGATTGAACATATAATTGAAAAAATTAATCGGGATTATGGTCGCCATGTCCGCTCTATTTCTACCAAAGCGTTATTACGACTGGAAAAATATCACTGGCCGGGCAATGTTCGGGAATTGGAGAATGTAATTGGCCGCGCAATCATTTATATGGACATGAATGAAGAAGAAATCAACGTGGAACATATTCCCGATTTGGATTTGGCATCTGTTAAGCAAAATCCGGAAGCACAAGTTTCAGAAATAAAGCACACGAGAACTTCACTAAAGCATACCATAGAAAATTATGAAAAACAGTATATTAAAAAAGTGTACCAACAGAACAATTATAATAAAACTAAAACAGCAAAAGATTTAGATGTTTCCATTCGTAATTTGTATTATAAAATGAGTAAATATCAAATTGAAAAAAATAACCTGCAAGACCTTTCATAAGTGCAAAATTTTGCATGGTAATCTCTAAAGGAAATGAAGCGCTTACAAAGGAATTTAATTGGCATGGAAATTGCAATATTATTTTAGGCACTTCAACACGATACACAACTAAGTATAATGAACAATCCTGATGCAACATAGGGGTTCATTTGGGGAGGAATAGAAAATGGAACTATTTAATTATATGGAAAAAGACGACTATGAACAATTGGTTTTTTGTCAGGATAAAAATTCAGGACTCAAAGCAATTATTGCAATTCATGATACAACGCTTGGTCCTGCCCTTGGTGGAACAAGGATGTGGACATACGATTCTGAGGAAGAAGCAATAGAAGATGCATTACGCCTGGCTAAAGGGATGACATATAAAAATGCTGCAGCCGGTTTAAACCTTGGCGGCGGAAAAACGGTTATTATTGGTGACCCGAAAAAAGATAAGAATCCGGAGATGTTTCGGGCGTTTGGACGTTATATTCAAAGCTTGAATGGACGATATATCACAGCCGAGGATGTCGGCACCACAGTTGACGATATGGATCTGATTCATATGGAAACAGATTTTGTAACAGGGATATCTCCGGAATTCGGCTCATCCGGTAATCCATCTCCTGTCACCGCATATGGGGTATACAAAGGGATGAAGGCAGCAGCAATGGCCGCGTTTGGATCTGATTCCTTAACCGGGAGGACTATTGCCGTACAAGGGGTTGGCAATGTTGCTTTCAACGTTTGCAAGTATTTGCATGAAGAAGGGGCAAATTTGATTGTTACCGACATCAACAATGAAGCAGTCGATCGTGCTGTTGATGCTTATGGTGCAAAGGCGGTTGACCCAAATGATATCTATAGCGTGGAATGTGATATTTATGCACCATGCGCACTAGGTGCCACCATTAACGATGAAACAATTCCACAGCTCAAAGCAAAAGCAATTGCGGGCTCGGCAAACAACCAATTAAAACATCCGGAACATGGAGATATTATTCATGAAAAAGGGATTGTTTACGCTCCTGACTATGTGATTAATTCTGGTGGCGTTATTAATGTAGCCGATGAATTACAAGGTTATAATCAGGATCGGGCAATGCGAAAAGTAGAAACCATTTATGACAGCTTAACGAAGGTGTTTGCCATCGCCAACCGGGATCAAATTCCTACCTACGTTGCTGCAGATCGCATGGCTGAAGAGCGCATTGCTTCTGTCAGCAAATCCCGCAGCCAGTTCCTGTTAAATGGACATCATACATTAAGCCGTAGATAATGAAGGTTGACTGGATTGGAACATCCATTTTAAATCAATAGTATAAAGTCCTGGTTCAACCACGATATAATATATTTGAAAATGAAACGTTGATTTTGAAAAAGGAGAATGGAGTTATGACGGAAGAATATGATCTTGCCATTCTTGGTGGAGGAACAGGTGGCTATGTAGCTGCCATCCGTGGTGCCCAGTTAGGAATGAAAGTGGCTGTTGTTGAAAAGGAGCAACTCGGAGGCACATGCTTACATCGCGGGTGCATTCCTTCAAAGGCATTGCTCCGAAGTGCCGAGGTGTTCAGACAAACGAAAGAAGCAAATATTTATGGCGTCGAAACAAGTGATGTCACATTGAATTTTGCCAAGGTTCAAGACCGAAAAAAACGTGTGGTGCAAACCCTGCACCAGGGTGTAAAAGGATTAATGAAAAAAGGGAAAATTGATGTGTATGAAGGTTTTGGCCGAATACTTGGCCCTAGTATATTCTCACCAATGCCCGGAACGATTTCTGTTGAATATGCAAACGGGGATGAAAACACGATGATCGTTCCCAAAAATGTATTAATTGCCACTGGTTCAGCTCCAAAATCATTACCTGGATTAACGATTGATGGGGAACATGTCATGAATTCTGACCATGCATTACAAATGGAAGAATTGCCGGCATCGCTCATTATTGTTGGTGGTGGAGTTATCGGGGTTGAATGGGCATCTATGCTTGCTGATTTCGGTGTCGATGTGACTTTATTGGAATACTTGCCATATATTCTGCCAACAGAGGATGAGGCGATTGCCAAGGAAGCTGAAAAACTGTTAAAGAAAAAAGGAATTTCTATTGTTACTGGTGCAAACGTGTCAACAGAGTCATTAGCTATCGAAAATGGGGTACGAATCCAAGTCGAGGTAAATGGGGTGCCGGAAAGTTTTACAGCGGAGAAAATGCTTGTTTCAGTTGGACGCCTGGCAAATACAACCAATATCGGGATAGAGAATACGGACATCGTGGTGGATCATGGGATGATAAAAACCAATCAGTATTATCAAACGAAGGAATCCCATATTTATGCAATTGGAGATTGTATTGGCGGCATGCAGCTGGCCCATGTTGCTTCACATGAGGGGATCATTGCGGTGGAGCATATGGCTGATCAAGCCCCAGAGCCAATTGACTACGATACTATTCCTTCTTGTATTTATTCCAGCCCGGAAATAGCAAGTGTCGGCTTAACGGAAAAGCAAGCCACAGAACAGGGAAAAGAAATAAAGGCAGGCATATTTCCATTCCAGGCGATTGGTAAAGCACTCGTATATGGTGAGCCGGATGGTTTTGTTAAAATTGTCGCGGATAAACAAAATGATGATTTGTTGGGAGTCCATATGATCGGACCTCATGTCACTGATATGATATCCGAAGCCGGGCTTGCCAAGATACTTGATGCTACCCCATGGGAAATTGCTGAAAGCATTCACCCGCATCCAACTTTATCTGAAATAATTGGCGAAGCTGCACTTGCTGTTGATGGCAAACAAATTCACGGATAATCCATTTTTCTTAAGGTGTGTTCAAAAAGGACCGGGGTGCTTAGTCAAAGCTCCCCTTTGAAATGTGAATTCTTCTCGGGCTTATTGAACATCCTCTATAGGCAAACAAAGCCGAAAATAATAGATTGTTAAGAAGGAGGCACCATTTATGGCAAATAACCGACATGAAACACTGGGTTTGTCAGATGATCAGGTTTTAGATATGTATAAAACCATGTTACTGGCAAGAAAAATTGATGAACGGATGTGGCTGTTAAATCGCGCAGGGAAGATTCCTTTTGTCATTTCCTGCCAAGGACAGGAGGCAGCACAGGTTGGCGCGGCTTTTGCATTAAACCGGGAAAAAGACTATGTCGCACCGTATTACCGGGATATGGGTATTGTACTATCGTTTGGCATGACGACACGTGATCTCATGTTATCCGGTTTTGCGAAAGCAGAAGATCCAAACTCCGGCGGACGGCAGATGCCCGGGCATTTTGGCCAAAAGAAAAACAGAATTATTACCGGATCATCCCCGGTAACAACTCAAGTTCCACATGCGGTTGGTGTCGCGCTGGCTGCAAAAATGGAGAAAAAAGACATTGTATCCCTCGTTACGCTAGGAGAAGGATCTTCCAACCAGGGTGATTTTCATGAAGGATTGAATTTTGCTGGCGTCCATAAATTACCAGTGATTACCATGGTTGAAAATAATAAATATGCTATTTCGGTACCGATTGAACGGCAATTGGCTTGTGAAAAAGTATCTGACCGGGCAAGTAGTTATGGTATGCCTGGTATGACAGTCGACGGTAATGACCCGCTGGCAGTATATGAAGCAGTTAAAACGGCACGCGAACGAGCGGTTAATGGTAAAGGTCCGACTTTAATTGAAACTGTCTCCTATCGGCTGACCGCTCATTCCAGTGATGATGATGACCGCCAATATCGAAATAGTGAAGAAGTGGAAGCGGCCAGAAAAAAAGATTCTATCGTTACATTTGCAGCATATTTACGTGAAAAGGAAATCTTGACAGACGCACTTGAACAAGAGATTCTGGATGACATTGCTGCAAAAGTCAATGAAGCGACCGATTATGCGGAAAATGCAGCATACGCCGAGCCGGAAGAAGCATTGAAATTTGTCTATGAATCGTAGGGAGGGAGATTGATTATGCCAGTAATGTCGTATATTCAGGCTGTAACCACAGCATTAAGAGAAGAAATGCAGCGGGATGAACATGTATTTATCCTGGGGGAAGATGTTGGTAAAAAAGGTGGTGTGTTTGGGGCAACAAAGGGGTTATTTGATGAATTTGGCGATCTAAGAGTGATGGATACCCCACTCGCTGAATCTGCTATTGCGGGTGTTGGAATTGGTGCGGCCATGTACGGAAAGCGTCCGGTCGCAGAAATGCAGTTCGCGGATTTCATTATGCCTGCCGTCAACCAGATTATCTCCGAGGCAGCCCGTATACGCTACCGTTCAAACAATGATTGGGAATGTCCGATTACTATTCGTGCACCGTATGGCGGAGGGGTTCATGGCGCGCTGTACCATTCCCAATCGGTTGAAGCAATGTTTGCCAATCAGCCAGGTTTAACCATCGTTATGCCCTCTTCGCCATATGATGTGAAAGGTTTATTAAAAGCATCCATCCGCAGCAATGATCCAGTTTTGTTTTTTGAACATAAACGTGCATACCGGTTGCTGAAAGGGGAGGTGCCAGACGATGATTACGTGTTGCCGATTGGTAAAGCAGATGTGAAGCGGGAAGGATCAGACGTTACAGTGATTACATATGGGATATGTGTCCAATTCGCTTTGCAGGCAGCCGAAAAATTGGCGGAGGAAGGAATTGATGTGCATATTGTTGATTTACGTACCATCTATCCTCTTGATAAAGACACGATTATTGAAGCAGCGCAACGGACGGGAAAAATACTGCTGATTACGGAAGATAACAAAGAAGGAAGTATTATTGGGGAAGTTGCGGCTATTATTGCTGAAAATTGTTTGTTTGAACTCGATGCCCCTATTAAACGACTGGCGGGACCAGATATTCCAGCTATGCCATATGCACCAACAATGGAAAAATACTTCATGGTCAATCCAGATAAAGTGGAAACTGCGATACGGGATTTGGCGGAATTCTAAAGAAGGCATATACAATTGGAAAAATGACGGATATTCACGAAGGAGGGATTATATGGCCACTGAGAAAATTACGATGCCCCAGCTTGGCGAAAGTGTTACGGAAGGTACCATTAGCTCCTGGTTGGTAAAAGTCGGCGATAAGGTGAATAAATATGACCCAATCGCGGAGGTATTGACCGATAAAGTGAACGCTGAGGTACCATCCTCATTTACGGGTGTGGTAAAAGAGCTCGTTGCCCAAGAAGGAGATACCATTCCGGTTGGTGAACTAATCGGTTATATAGAAACAGAAGAAGCAATAAAAAATGAACAGAGCACAACCAAAGCAGATGAAAATCAGGAAATAGTTCATGCAGTCCAGGAGGATATTGAAACGGATCAATCCATGAAAACCCGGTATTCCCCTGCTGTATTACGGATGGCCCAGGAAAATAATATTGATTTGACCAAGGTAAATGGAAGTGGGAGAAGCGGCCGGATAACCAGGAAGGATATCGAAAAAATAATCGCATCCGGAAAGACACCGGAATCGACAACAGCAGAACAAACGGCACAAGACCAACAAACACATCAAACGATCCAACAACCATCATTATCTGCTGGTCTCGAGCAACAGACAACTAACACCGGGGATATCGAAATCCCAGTTACCGGCGTGCGTAAAACAATTGCCCAGAATATGGTTCGTTCCAAACAGGAAATTCCCCATGCCTGGATGACCGTTGAAGTAGATGTGACAGATCTTGTATCGTATCGTAATCAAATCAAAGATGACTTTAAACAAAAAGAGGGATTTAGTCTTACCTTCTTTGCCTTCTTTGTCAAAGCTATCGCCCAAGGATTAAAAGAATATCCGCAACTAAACAGCACTTGGGCAGGTGATAAAATCATCCAAAAAAAGGATATTCATATATCGATTGCAGTAGCGAATGAAGATAAATTATTTGTTCCGGTAATTAAACATGCCGATGAAAAAAGTATTAAAGGCATTGCAAAAGAAATCTACACGCTTGCCGACAAAGCGCGTACCGGCAAGTTAACCCCGGATGATATGCAGGGTGGTACATTTACGGTGAACAACACCGGTACGTTTGGCTCGATACATTCCATGGGCGTTATTAATCATCCACAAGCAGCAATTCTCCAGGTGGAATCAATTGTCAAACGCCCAATGATTATTAATGACATGTTTGCTGCCAGAGATATGGTGAACCTATCACTGTCACTGGATCACCGGATTTTGGATGGCCTTGTTTGCGGCAGATTTTTGGCAAAGGTTAAAGCAATATTGGAAAACATGAATAAAGATACAACATCGATTTATTAGTGCGTGTTTTGCAAGAAGGTATTACAGGGCAGGCACTTTGAATTGAAATCCTTTGATAAAATTGATAAGCTATGAATAGGATTTAACAATATTTCAATTAAGGGGATGGAAGTTCAGATGGATTTTAATCTATTTATGAATGATGTAGTCGATGCTGCACGCAGAGATATCGTCGAAGCTGGATACGAAGAATTGAAGAGTCCAGAACAAGTAGATGAGGCACTCAACCGTAAAGGGACAACGCTGGTAATGGTTAATTCAACTTGTGGTTGTGCCGGTGGTGTTGCTCGTCCAGCTGCTGCAAACGCCATTCATTATGATAAACGACCAGATAATCTGGTAACTGTTTTTGCCGGACAGGATCAGGAAGCAACCGAGCAGGCCAGAACCTATTTTGAAGGATATCCGCCTTCATCACCATCGTTTGCTTTTCTAAAAGACGGAAAAATTGTGACAATGCTGGAGCGTCATGATATTGAAGGTTTTACAGCGATGGATGTAATGGGTAAACTGCAGCATATTTTTGATGAAAATTGTGAAGAAGTATAAAAACTTCAATATCTTTTTGAGGCTGTCTCATGGATTTACGGGTCAGCCTCATTTTTGGTCAATAATGTAAATGTTCGCTTGTTAAGGGAGCTTTGTATCGTGAAAATTGGCTATCGGACCATTAAAACAGCAATAGGTACACCGGTTGCGATTACGCTTGCTCAATTGGTTGGTGTAACTAATTATGTATCTGCGGGTATTTTAACGATGCTGTGTATTCAGCCATCAAGAAAACGATCCGTCTTAAGTGCGTGGGATCGCTTTTTGGCATGTACATTAGCACTCATTTTCTCTTTTGTATTTTTTGAAACAATCGGCTATAATCCAATATCAGTGGGAATTATGCTGTTACTGTTTATTCCCGTTACCGTACTTCTAAAAGTATCACAAGGTATTGCCACAAGTTCGGTTATTATTTTGCAGTTATATGGTGCCGGGCATATTACTGTACGATTTATTTTCGAAGAGTTCTTACTGATATTGGTAGGAGTTGGCGTTGGATTACTGGTTAATTTATATATGCCTAGTTTGGAAAAAAAGTTAAAACGAATGCAGCGAAAATTGGAAAAAAACTTTCAAACGATTCTTATGGAAATTGCCTCGTACATACGGGATAGAAATGAATCATGGAGTGGAAAAGAAATTACCGAGGTAGAACATATTCTAGAAGAAGCGAATGACCTTGTGGAACGGGATATGGAAAATCATTTACTGAGACAGAAGCACCCCTATCAGGATTACTTTATCATGCGGAAAGAACAGTTTGAAGTTTTGCGGCGAATGCTTCCGCTTGTCACCAAACTGCCAAATACCGTAACTATTTCGGAATCGATTGCCGACTTTTTTGAGAAATTATCCCAATCCGTCCATCCTGAGAATACGGCAGAACTGTTTTTGGATGAACTGGAAAACCTCAAGAAAGAGTTTGACGAAGAACCACTGCCAAGGACACAGGAGGAATTTGAAACAAGGGCAAACCTGTTTCGATTGCTGCATGATATTGAAGACTATTTAATATTGAAAAAGAAATACAAGGCAAGCGATGTGGACAAAAATAAAAAGACTGGTACCGACCAAACAGGCCGGTAGTCCAGTCTTTGGAATATTGCTATAAAAACATGGCTAGTCCAG
Organism: Lentibacillus sp. L22; assembly: GCF_040812445.1. Lineage (NCBI taxonomy): Bacteria > Bacillati > Bacillota > Bacilli > Caryophanales > Bacillaceae > Lentibacillus > Lentibacillus sp. L22. Next base: position 26,125 of record NZ_JBFNXI010000001.1, read on the forward strand.
TTGTAAGTGATGTTAAAAGCATGGCGAGTATCATCAGGTAGACAATAAGTTTAAAACGTTTTTGTTGTTTTGAGTGTTTCTTTTCCGTTGGTTTTACCTGTTTGTTTTTTGGTTTTCGTACCACCAGTATTCCTCCCTCATTGGCGAATCCTACCTGTATTTTATCGTTAAAAGTTGGTTAGGACAAGTGTAAACAAGATGAAGGGAGAAAATTGCATGGAGTTCCATCAAGTGGCTATAAGATTTTTACAAATGTAGATAATGATAATCTGAAAAGTAGAGGAAGTGTAAGGTAATGGTTCAAATAAATCAAGATCGTCTAGTAGAAGAATTTATGGAATTAGTGCAGATTGATTCGGAAACAGGTCAGGAAAGTAAAATAGCAGAGGTCTTAAAACAAAAGTTTACAGACTTAGGTCTTGATGTTGTAGAAGATGATAGTAAGTCAGAGACAGGACATGGTGCAGGAAACTTAATTTGCCATTTGGAAGGAACAAAGGACAATGTGGATACGATTTATTTTACATCACATATGGATACAGTTGTCCCTGGAAATGGTGTCAAACCCTCCATTCAGGATGGATATATTGTTTCTGATGGAACAACCATTCTTGGCTCTGATGATAAAGCCGGACTAGCGGCTATCCTGGAAATGATTCGTACTTTAAAAGAAAACGAGATCGAACATGGTGATATCCAATTCGTTATCACGGTAGGAGAAGAATCCGGTTTAGTTGGTGCAAAATCCTTGGATCCGGCAATGCTTAAGGCGAAATACGGCTATGCAATTGATAGTGATGGTACGGTAGGGGATATTGTTGTTGCCGCACCTACGCAGGCCAAAATATTTGCGGTCATGAAAGGAAAGACTGCCCATGCCGGGGTTGCACCGGAGAATGGTATATCGGCCATCACCCTTGCAGCCAAAGCGGTTGCAAAAATGCCTTTGGGCCGAATTGATGAAGAAACGACTGCCAATATTGGCCGATTCGAAGGTGGAAAACAGACGAACATTGTTTGCGATTATGTGGAAATATTAGCGGAAGCACGCTCGCTAGTTCCGAAAAAGATGGAGGAACAGGTGGCGAAAATGAAAGAAGCATTTGAATCAACGGCGAACGAACTTGGAGGCAGTGCTGAAGTAAATGTGAAAGTGATGTACCCAGGTTTCAAGCAAACACAGGGTGATCAAGTTGTTGAAGTAGCTCGCAATGCTGCCAAAGCAATCGGCAGGGAGAGCAAATTGTTAAAAAGCGGCGGCGGTAGTGATGCGAACGTGATTGCTGGCTTTGGCATTCCAACGGTGAATTTAGCCGTTGGTTATGAGGATATTCATACGACCAATGAACGCATTCCTGTTGACGAACTGGTCAAAGTTACGGAATTAATCACTGCAATTGCTCAAGAAGCAGCCAAACAATAATAACTGGAATTTCACGAAAGAAGGGCTGGGATATTCCAGCCCTTCTTTCATATATGTTATAATGTTAGAAACAACAGTTCGCAAAGGGTGGATAACATGTCTCAATGGTATCCGAAAAACGGGCGGGTAATTTTCCATATTGATATGAATTGTTTTTATGCATCAGTTGAAATGGCTTATAATCCTAAGCTAAAAGGGAAACCGCTGGCAATTGCCGGAAATCCTGAGGAACGAAAAGGAATTGTGGTAACCAGCAGTTACGAGGCCAGGGAAAAAGGGGTTAAAACAACGATGACATTGTGGCAGGCACGCAAACTATGTCCCAATTTGATTGTCATGAGACCTAATTTTGATCGATATCGAACCGCTTCAACGGAAATGTTTAAAATGCTTGCTGCAATCACCCCGTTCGTACAACCGGTCTCCATTGACGAAGGTTATATGGATATTACGGAATGCGAACAGCTTGGCGATCCGATTACGATTGCTGAAAAATTGCAGAAACAAATCAAAAACGAGCTGGATTTACCTTGCAGCATTGGCATTGCGCCAAATAAATTTTTGGCAAAAATGGCCTCCGATATGAAAAAGCCAATGGGGATTACCATTCTTCGTAAGCGTGATCTTCCTCAGAAGTTATGGCCACTTCCAGTTGGTGAAATGTATGGCGTTGGGGAAAAAACAGCCCGTAAATTAAACGCGATTGATGTCATAACCATTGGTGATTTGGCCCGTCATGATGTATACCGGCTTAAACAGGTTTTGGGAGTTAACGGAGAACGATTACAAAACCGGGCTAATGGCGTGGATCCAAGGCCGGTTGATCCAGATGCTGTTAATGAGTTTAAAAGCATTGGCAGTTCACAAACATTACCTGAAGATACGACCGATGAAACAGAAATCCGCAAACTGATGCACCAGCTTGCTGAAAATGTGGAACGCAGGATGAGACGAAAACAGGCAGCAGGAAGCAGTGTTCAAATCATGATTCGCTATCATGACCACAAAACAATTACCAGAAGCAAAAAACTGCAAACATATATTGAGACAAAAGAGGATATTCTTCAAGTTGCCAATGAATTATTTCAAAAACACTGGAATTTGGAGCCAATCCGTTTGCTTGGTATAACGGTTCAGGATGTGGATGAGAAACAAAATATCGCCTACCAACTGGATTTATTCACGTATGAGCAGGAAGCGGAAAAGGAAAAGCTCAATAAGGCAATTGATGAATTAACCACAAAATACGGCAAAAACCCATTTAGGAAGTTGACGAATCTTGAAAAGGATGAACAACCACATACAAGTTTTCAAAAGGATTTTCTGGATGATTACAAGAGATAAGTGCTCACATCATTATATATGGTGTGGGCTTTTTTGTGGGGATCAAGCATAAAATGTATGTGGGCTGCGTATTTTATGTTGACAATCCCTACCAGTATTGTTAACATTAAAACCAATCAACAATTAAAGATTCTTATCAAGAAAGGTGGAGGGACTGGCCCTGTGATGCCTGGCAACAGACTGTGGCAGTACTGTGCTAATTCCTGTGAACGTGTATGTGTTCAGAAGATAAGAAGGAGCCATATGTGATTAAATGTGGTTTACCCTCTTCTTGTCTTAAAGGAAGAGGATTTTTTAGCTATTTAATCATAAAAAGGGGGAGACGGAGCATGAACATTAAGGAGCAAAACAATATTCTTGAATCGATTTATTCAGAGCTGGATCAGAATTTGGAGGAAATTATCGGTTGGAGAAGGTATATGCACCAACACCCGGAACTTTCATTTCAAGAAGAAAACACTGCTAAATTTATTGAAGAAAAACTGATCGGATTCGGACTGAAGGTAAGGACAAACATTGGTGGTAATGGACTCATCGGCATTTTGGAAGGAAATCAACCCGGAAAAACAATTGCATTGCGCGCAGATTTCGATGCCTTGCCGATTGAAGATCAAAAGGATGTACCATATAAATCATTAAACCCTGGTGTCATGCATGCATGCGGTCATGATGGTCATACCGCTGCTTTATTGGGAACAGCTAAAACCCTCAGCAAGTATCGCCGGTATATAAATGGTACGATCATCTTCATTTTCCAACCTGCTGAAGAGCTGCCTCCCGGGGGAGCAAAATATATGATAGAAGAAAATGTACTAGATGGCGTAGACTACGTATTCGCTGCACATCTTGCATCTGACATTCCATTGGGGAAAATTGGTGTAGGGGCAGGATATAAAGCAGCTGCAGTCGACAAATTTGAAATTACAATTGAAGGAACTGGAGGCCATGGAGCAAGGCCACATCAATCCAATGATCCGATTGTTATTGGCAGTGATATTGTCAATGCCTTGCAAAAAATCGTCAGCCGGAGAGTCGATCCATTAAAATCGGCGGTCGTCACGCTTGGTGTGTTTCAGGCGGGAAATGCATTTAACGTTATCCCTGAAACTGCACGATTGGAAGGAACGGTACGTACATTTGATGAAAAAGTAAGAACGCAAGTGAGCGAGCAGATTTATTCAATTGTAAACGGCATTGCAGCCGGTTTTCAGGCAACAGCGAAAATAGATTATTTATTTGGTTATCCAGCATTGTATAACCATCAAACAGAAACGGAAACAGTCAAAAAGCTATTAAGTGAAACTTTTTTAGAGAGTTCGGTTGTTGATCTTGAAACAGGCATGGGTGCTGAAGATTTCTCCTACTTTCTATTAGAAAAACCAGGTACATACTTCCGGGTTGGTTCACGAAATGATGATGAAAGCACACATTTCCCACATCATCACCCGAATTTTGATATCGATGAGCGGGCGTTGTTGAATATTGAAAAGGCATTTACGAAAATTGTTTCTTATTATTTGTTTTAAATATGAGCGATGAACATGGGGGAGTGTGATGAAGGTTTACAAATCATTGCAAATCATATTACGTTTAATAATCTCATTAGTCATTATTGGTTTAATTGGCTGTTCAAAGGATAGTAACAGTCAGAATGCAGATAAAGAAACAGACGGTACCCCGGTTAAGGGAGGAGAGCTGAATGTGGCGATCGGATCTGAGCCGGATTCCCTTGACTGGATGTATATTTCTGCGACTGCCACAAGAGACATCGCTTGGAATATGTTTGAAACTCTATTTGCCTTAGATCAGGATTTTGGTGCAAAACCAATGATTGCAAAGGACTATAAGCTTAGTGATGACGAAAAGACCTATACTATTCAGTTGCGTAAAGGGGTGAAATTTCATAATGGCGCCACCGTGACAGCTGATGACGTTGTTGCCTCCATTGAACGTTGGGAAAAAGTATCCTCTGTCGGGAAGATTACTGGTAAATATATTAAGCGAGTAAAAGCGATTGATGCGTATACGGTTGAAATTAAATTAAAGGAAATTTACCATGCTTTTGTTTCCGATATGACTGCTCCAAAATCAGCCTTGATTGTCATACCTGAGGAAATTGCCAACGAAGCAGATGATAAGCCGCTTAAGCAGAACCAGCTTATTGGAACTGGCCCATATCAATTTGAAAAATGGGATAAAGGAAATGAAATTGTTTTAACCCGGTTTGATGATTACACAGCTCGTGAAGAAACAGATTGGAATGGTTTAACCGGAGAGAAAGTGGCTTACCTTGATAAACTTAATTTTCAAATTGTGAAAGACCCACAAGTAATGGTAAATGGATTAAAGACAGGAATATACGATTATGTTGAAAGCATTCCAGCCGATTTGTTTGATGTTATTGATGCTAATGCAGAATTAGACCCGGTTACCTACATGAATGGGTATAACATTATTTCAATGGATAAAACAGAGGCTCCGTTTGACGATATTAAGGCTCGTCAGGCGCTTCAATACGCATTGGATAAAAAGTCAATTGCTCAGGCTGCATACGGAAATGAACAATTTTATAGTTTTGATGGAGCATTATTTGATCCGGAACAAGGGGAACTTTATTCAGATAAAGGAATAGACAACTATTTAGCTTATGACAAGCAGAAAGCAAAAGAACTGCTTAATGAGTCAAATTATAATGGGAAGACGCTGACCATTTTATATTCCAATGACACAGCGGAGTATGAGAAGATTGCGCAAATTGCCAAACAACAAATGGAAGAAATAGGATTTAAGGTGAAGTTAGAACCTTATGAATGGGCGACCTATCTGGAAAAATGGATGGATCCATCGAATTGGGATTTAGTTGTTATTGGTTGGTCTACCCGGTTTTCTCCTAGTGAACTTGGTATGCTGGAGTTAAATGCGGCAAGAAGCGGCTGGTATACAAGCGAACGCTGGGAAGAATTAATAAATCAGTGGGGAACGGCCAAATCAACGGAAGAGAAACAAGAAATTTTAGGTGAAATGAATCAAACCATATATGATGAACTACCATTTATAAAAATTTCTAATGTGAAGCGGTTTGACGCCAAAAGTAATAAAGTTCGTCATTTGGAGAACTGGGTTGGACCTCGTTTTTGGAACACCTGGAAACAAATGGAGTAGAATGTAACGGAGGTCCCGTTTATAACGGGCTTCCGTTTTACATAACTACAAGATAATGACGAAATTTTAGTTCACGTATTAAATTTTAATACATAAGTTAAATGGTGGGATTACTTTTGTTTTTGAACCCTAATTGCGAACTCGTTACTGTATATTTTATCGATAAAAGACGCTTTTATACTGTGTGAAAAATATAAAGAGGTATTGGCTTAAAAGTACAGAAGAGAATAAAAAATTATAAGGATGATAGATAGTTTTATAGAATTACTGATAAGGTGTAAATGGGGGATTACCGTGAATATCAAAAAATATAATCATATTTTTATTGCAATATTAGGTCTGTTTCTAATGAGTGGTCTCATCGGCTGTAGTAAAGATGCCGCTTCAGACGGAAATACAGACTCCGCTAAGCAAAAACCAACAGAAGGCGGAACATTAAATGTCGCGATATCCGCCGATCCAGACACGATTGACTGGATGTATACAGGGGCCACAGTAACCCGGGATGTAGGCTGGCATATATTTGAAACACTGTTTGCACTAGATAAAGACTACAAACCTAGACCAATGATTGCGGAGGATTATGAAATAAGTGATGACCAAAAAACCTATACAATCAATATTCGTAAAGATGTGAACTTTCACGATGGTTCTGCTGTTACCGCGGATGATGTGGTTGCATCGATTGACCGATGGAGAAAGGTATCTTCTGTTGGAACTATCGCCAGCGAATACATTGATCAGGTAAAAGCAACAGATGAACATACGGTTGAGATAACGTTAAACCAAGTATATAGCCCACTTTTGGCGGATATGGCTGCACCAAAATCGGCGCTTACCATTATCCCGGAGAAGATTGCTAAAGACGCTGGGGAACAACCATTGCAACCAGAGCAACTTGTAGGTACCGGTCCATTTAAATTTGAAACATGGGACCGCGGAAGTGAAATTGTCCTTGCTAAATTCGAGGATTATTCTGCTCGAGATGAAACCGACTGGGGCGGGTTAACTGGGAAGAAAGTAGCTTACTTGGATGAAATTAAGTTTCAAATTGTCAAAGATCCACAAGTAATGATTAATGGTTTAAAAACGGATCTATATGATTATGTGCAACAAGTACCACCGGATTTATATCAAATGGTCGAAAGTGACCCCAAAATGGATCCAGTGTCATATATTAATGGCTACTCAACGATTACACCGAACAAAGCAAAAGCACCATTTGATGATATAAAGGCACGTAAGGCATTAAACCATGCCCTGGACAAAAAGACCATTGCTGAGGCAACCTATGGAAACGATGAGTTTTATCACTTTGATGGCGGATTGTTTGACCCCGAACAAAAGGAATTATATACAGAAGACGGAACAGATGGTTATTTGGCATATGACAAGGACAAAGCGGAACAGCTCCTAGAGGAATCAAGTTATGATGGAAAGCCAATCACAATCATGTTTAGCAATAGTTATCCTCGTTATGAAAAAATTGCCGAGGTGCTCAAGGAACAATTAGAAGAAGTCGGATTCAAAGTTGAACTGGAACCATATGAATGGGCAACATATTTGGAAAAATGGCAGGATCCAAAAAATTGGGATCTGGTTGTCGTTGGCTGGTCAACCCGTTTCTCCCCGAGTGAGCTTGGTATGCTAATTTTAGATACCAATAGTAGCGGCTGGTACAACAGTGATCGTTGGGAAAAATTATTAAATCAATGGAGCACTGCCAACTCTAGGGAACAGAAGAAGGAGATTTTAGCGAAAATGAACCAGACCGTTAACGAGGAACTTCCGTTTATTAAGGTAGTTAATGAATCTACTCTTGATGCCAAAAGCGATAAATTAAAAGACTATGATAGCTGGGTCGGACAACGGTTCTGGAATACTTGGAAGAGTAAGTAAATGATTATGTAGGAAGCATTGTCATTTTGTATCCCGACGTGCTTCCCTTTTCATTCAAAGGAGGGAAATAAGTTGCTTCAGTATACCATACGTCGATTAATATCCATCATACCGGTTATGTTTATTGTCAGTATTATTGTTTTTTTAATTGTTCATTTGACACCTGGGAACCCAGCCTTTCTTATTTTGGGGGAAGACAGTTCAGAAGAAAGCATTGCCCAATTGGAAAGCCAGCTTGGATTAGATAAGCCAATGGTGATCCAGTTCTTTGATTGGATCAAAAACATTGTTACAGGGGATCTTGGACAATCGGTTTACTCATCGGAACCGGTTTTAAATATTATTATTGGTCATTTTGGCCCAACATTTAGTTTAATGATTCTTTCGTTAATACTCGTTTTACTGATTGCAATTCCAACGGCTATTTTTGTTGTATGGAAACGGAAAACGGTTTTGGATCCAATGTTTATTTCGGTGTCACTGCTTGGTGTTTCGATTCCGGAGTTTTGGTTTGCGATGTTATTAGTACTTGCTTTTGGAGTAGCAATTCCAATTTTCCCTGTTGCCGGATATATCCCAATGGCAGAAGGATTTGGTGATTGGCTATACCATCTTTTACTACCTGCTTTTGTGCTGGCAGCTGTTGAAATTGGCCTGATTGCACGGATGCTGCGGGATGGCATGCTTGATTCCGTAAATCAGGATTATACACGGACTGCACGTGCTAAAGGTGTCAAAGAAAGCAGGGTGTTAATGAAACATGTGTTTTCCAATGCGTTGATCCCTACAACAACTGTTATCGGTACAACGGTAGCTGGTTTACTTGGTGGAACGGTGATTTTGGAAACTATGTTCACCATCCCTGGGATTGGTCAGCTCTTAATCGATTCGATCCACCGAAGAGATTACCCGGTTATTCAAGGAGTTGTCTTATTTATCGCTGCGATATATGTTTTGGTAAATCTGGTGGTCGATTTGCTTTATGCGTTTTTGGACCCAAGAATACGCTACGATTAAACCGGAACTATTTGTTGAAATGGGATCAAAATCAAAAAGGGGTTTTCAACCATGTTAAAGAAAAAGCGTAATTTGCTATCATTAATCGTACTTGTCCTTATGGCAGTGGCTACAATCACGGCTTCATGGTGGCTCCCGTTATCCCCATACGATATTGACTCTGGCAATCGATTATTGGGACCGACTGGGAAACATTGGTTTGGGACAGACGACTTTGGACGGGATATATTTGCCCGGACTGTTATTGCAGCTCGGGTATCCCTGCTGGTTGGTGTAGTTGTTGCATTTTTGTCAACTATGTTTGGAACCATTACCGGATTAATCGCCGGATATTACAAAAAAGCAGATTTCATCATCATGCGGATAATCGATGGCATGCTGGCTTTCCCGGCACTATTGCTTGCATTGGCATTGGTAGCGGCATTGGGTGGTAGCATTACAAATATTATCATTGCTTTGACGCTAGCTTTTTGGCCGGTTATGACCCGGGTTGTCCGGTCAACGGTACTGCAAATTAATTCGATTCAATATGTGGAAGCGGCTAAAACAACAGGGACAAGTGATCTGGTTATTTTAACACGCTATGTTTTGCCAAATATCCTTTCCCCAATTATTGTGCAAGGAACGTTTATTTTTGCCAAGGCAATTTTGGCCGAGGCAGCACTTAGCTTTTTAGGGGTTGGGGTCGATCCTTCTACACCGACTTGGGGAAATATGCTGCAGGAATCACAAATTTACATTACTATTGCACCATGGTTTTCTATTTTTCCGGGGCTTGCTATTGTGATTACTGTACTTGCCTTAAATTTGCTCGGGGATGGGTTGCGAGACGCATTTGATCCACATGCAAAAAAATTGAAAAAAGCAACGAAACGTTCCATGAAACAACGAAAACAAAAATTTGCCTAATTATTAGGTTTCAGCATCAAAGGGGTGAGCAATATGTTGGAAGTAAAGAATCTGAAAGTCCATTTAGATACACCAGATGGCATAGTAAAGGCGGTTGACGACGTGTCTTTAACCGTAGAAGCGGGGGAAACGATTGGCATTGTTGGGGAATCTGGAAGTGGTAAAAGTGTGCTTGCTCTCTCCATTATCCAACTTAATCCACAGCCTCCAACTTTTTATCCTAAGGGTGAGATTCTGTGGGAAGACCGAAATCTATTGGAACTGAATGAACGGGAACTACGTAATATTCGTGGAAATGAGATTGCGATGATTTTTCAAGATCCGATGTCCAGCTTAAATCCGGTTTTTCGGATCGGAGAACAGTTAATAGAAGCGATTCGCACCCACCAGCCGATGTCAAGTAAAGAGGCCGAACAAAAGGCTTTGGAGCTGTTATCTGACGTGGGCATTCCGGATCCCAAACGCCGATTACGGGATTACCCGCATCAGTTTTCCGGTGGAATGCGGCAGCGGGTTTTGATTGCGATGGCTCTAGCCTGTCAGCCGAAATTACTGATTGCAGATGAACCAACAACTGCACTGGATGTTACTATTCAAGCACAAATATTGCATTTGATGAAGGATATTCAACAAAAATATGGAACGGCAATTATGATCATCACGCATGATTTGGGAGTTGTTGCAAATTTAGCGGATAAGGTGTTGGTAATGTACTCTGGTCGAATTGTCGAGGAAGGAACGGTAGAGGATATATTTTACCGAACGTCCATGCCTTATACGTGGTCACTTCTGCGTTCATTGCCGCGTATTGATGCGGACATCCAGGAACGTCTCCTGGCAATCCCGGGACAGCCGCCAAATCTTGTAGATCCGCCGGCAGGATGCAATTTTCATCCCCGCTGCCCGTTTGCAACGGAGGAATGTACGCAAGTGGATCCATCTTTGACTACTAGGGGTGAAGGCCATCGCGCTGCGTGTATTCTTACAAATGAGGAATTTACTGTGCGTAAACAAGAAATCGAAGCTACTGAACAAAATGAGGTGAATAGTCTTGACTGAGTCTTTGCTGGAAATACGTGATCTTCATGTTCACTTTCCGATTAATAATGGGCTATTTAAAAAATCGAATGCTAGCGTAAAAGCGGTTAATGGTATCGATATATCGGTTGATAAAAGTGAAACGATTGGTATTGTCGGGGAATCCGGATGCGGGAAAAGTACACTTGCCCGAACGATTATCGGGCTCCAAAAGCCGACGTCTGGAGATATTTTGTTCGAAGGGGAAAGTATTACCCATTATAATTCGAAACAAATGCGTCGGTTACGTGAGGATGTACAAATGGTTTTCCAGGATCCGTTTACAAGTCTGAATCCACGGATGAAAGCCGGCGATATCATTGCAGCACCATTAAGGGCATATAAGCGGATAACGAATGAGGAACAACAGGTAAAGGAATTAATGGAACTTGTAGGTCTAAAACCTGATGATTATCATAAGCTTCCCCATGAGTTTTCCGGCGGTCAACGGCAGCGTATCGGGATTGCTCGTGCGATTGCTTTAAAACCGAAATTAATTATCTGCGACGAACCAGTGAGTGCCTTGGATGTGTCAATCCAGGCTCAGGTGATTAATTTGTTTGAAGACTTGCAAAAGGAACTGAATCTTACTTATGTATTTATTGCACACGATTTATCGGTTATCAAGCATATTGCGGATAAGGTAGCTGTCATGTATTTGGGGAAAATGATGGAGGTGTCAGACGGCGAATCGTTTTATCGAAATGCACAGCATCCATATACGAATGCATTATTGTCGGCGATTCCATTACCAGACCCAAAAAAAGAGCAGTCACGCAATCAAATAGTATTACGTGGTGAACTGCCATCTCCCGCTAATCCACCAACCGGGTGTGTATTTCATACAAGATGTCCCTTTGCTACAGAGCATTGTAAAGCTAATATTCCAGCATTAGAATCTAAAGGTGAGGACAATCACCAAGTAGCTTGTTTTTATCCGATTAACAAGAAAGATGCTACACCTGTACAGTAATTGCAACAAGGGGGATAATTATGACTGAACGAAACAAAATTACGCAAATGGATGCATTTTTAATCGAAACAATACGTGCGAATGGTATATCAAACCAAGAACTGCTTGAAAAAGTAAAACAAGGCAATGTAAGTGAATGGAAAAATTTCAATCCCCATTTTGATTTTACGCGGTTGGTTGATTTATACCAACAAGATACGGAAGCACTTTCTTGCATATTAAACGATGGGTACACCCTGAAGTTTGTGACTATTAAGGGGATTCAACGATTACTTAGGCTTAAATTCGGTATGGAAGCAGATAAAGATTATCGGCACACCGAAAATGGACTCAGCGGCATTTCTGTTACAGAAAAACAATTAGCGGTTATTAACGATATGTTATCTCCAAACTGGACGATTCATGTTGATGCCACAAGCGATAAAATAAATTATGAAATTAGTATTCTGCAAACCTACGCTCTAAACTAATAGTTTGTGAAAACAGCTCATACCAAAATGAGCTGTTTTTTATTATAAATGATTCAATTCTGAAAAAGTGAAATTATAATATAAAAAACTATTGCATTTTTATACATGAATACGTATAATGATACACAATCAAATTAATCGTAAGGGGCTGACAAATCTTGAAGGTAGGAATTGTAGGTGCAAACGGATATGGTGGAGCGGAACTCATCAGGCTGTTGCACAATCATCCTCATGTAACATTAGAATTGCTTGTATCCAACTCCACCCAGGGACAGTATATTGTTGATCAGTATCCGCATTTACATAGCATTGTGGAACTTCCGTTGGAAAAGCTGGATGCGGAGGGAGTAAGCAACCGGGTTGATGTCCTATTTTTCGCAACACCTTCAGGGGTAACCAAAGAAATTGCCCCTTCGTTTATCGAAAAGGGGGTGCCGTGTATCGATCTTTCCGGTGATTTCCGCTTAAAGGATGGCAGCTTATACGAACAATGGTATCAACAATCACCAGCTGACCCGGAATATTTAAGGCAGGCGGTATATGGACTCCCGGAGCTTTACCGAGAAAGGATAAAAGAAAGCACATTTATTACTAATCCCGGTTGTTACCCAACAGCTGCCATACTCGGAATCATGCCTGCCTTAAAAACGGAAATAATCGATATAAATGGTCCGATTATTATAGATGGGAAAACTGGGGTATCTGGTGCCGGACGAAAACCATCACAAGGAATCGTGTTCTCTGAAATCAATGAAAATACCAAAGCTTATAAGCTGGCAAGCCATCAACATACACCGGAAATTGAACAAATCATTTCTGATATTCACGGACAGAATATACATTTATCATTCACTGCCCATATTGTTCCAATGACGAGAGGGATTTTGTGTACAACATATTTGCCGTTAAAAAAACCGTTAACTGATAGTGAAGCAGTGCAGTTGTATCAGGAAATTTATCAAAATGAACCTTTTGTTCGGGTTAGACCAAAGGGTATCTCGCCGACAACGAAAGAAGTGTATGGTACGAACTATTGTGATATTGGTCTTGCGGTTGATCAGCGCACAAATTTGTTAATCGTCGTTTCAGTAATTGATAATCTTGTTAAAGGTGCGGCGGGTCAGGCAATCCAAAATCTGAATCTATTAAATAATTGGGATGAGCGGACAGCACTTAATGTAATTCCGGTTTACCCATAGAAGGAGGAAAACATGGCAAAACAATTGGCGCAGATCAACAAGGTAGAGGAAGGCATTACGACACCCAAAGGCTTTCACGCCGGGGGTCTGCACTGTGGTATCAAGCGAAAACGACACGATCTTGGCTGGCTATATTCAGAAGTTCCTGCAAATACGACTGCTGTCTACACGACAAATCTTTTTCAGGCAGCACCTTTACAGGTTACAAAGGATAGTATTGCAACAGCACAGAAGATTCAAGGTTTACTGGTTAATTCCGGAGTAGCCAATGCCTGTACTGGTGAGGAAGGTTTACATAATGCCTATCACATGCGTCATTTATTCGCTGAGAAGTTGGGTGTTGCTGACAACTTCATTGCAGTCAATTCAACTGGGGTCATCGGGGACCAATTGCCAATGGAAAAGCTTGTTGCTGGAATTGAAGCTATCCATCTCGATAAATCTGTTCCAGCTGACTTTGCAAAAGCAATCTTAACGACTGATACATTTACCAAAAACGCCTGTGTACAGCTGGAACTGGATGGGAAGCTGGTAACCATTGGCGGGGTTGCTAAAGGATCCGGAATGATTAATCCCAATATGGCGACAATGCTTTCGTTTATCACAACCGATGCAGCAATCGAATCAGAAGCATTGGATATGGCTTTACGAACCGCTGTAAACCAGACGTTTAATTGCATTACCGTTGATGGAGATACAAGCACCAATGACACAGTAATGGTGATGGCAAATGGTCAGACTTCGAATAAAACAATCACTATAGCGGATGAAGATAATCTTTCATTATTCACAGAGGCTTTAATACAAGTTTGCCAATCGCTAGCCAAGCAGATTGCCAGAGATGGCGAAGGGGCAACCAAATTAATTGAGGTACAAGTGAAAGGTGCCAATAGTATGGAAGATGCGCAAATAATTGCCAAATCGATTGTTGGCTCAAGTCTTGTCAAAACAGCGGTATTCGGCGCTGACGCCAACTGGGGAAGAATTATTTGTGCGATGGGCTACAGCGGTATTACGTTTGATCCAAATAAGCTTACCGTTTCGCTTGGCACGAGTAAAATTATCGATAACGGTTTACCAGTTTTATTTGATGAGGCGGTTGTACATGAATATTTAAAGCAAAATGAAAGAATCATTATTCAGGCGAATTTAAATAGCGGTATGCAGGAAGCGATGGCATGGGGCTGTGATCTTTCCTATGATTATGTAAAAATCAATGCTTCCTATCGTACCTAAGGGGAGGAAAGCAATGGCATATGTAGTTATCAAATGTGGCGGCAGCATTTTACCGCAACTTCCCAAAACGTTTTACGAAAATATCGTAACCATAAAAAAAGCATATCACGTACAGCCAGTGATTGTACATGGCGGTGGTCCAATGGTCTCCTCTTTGCTTGAAAAACTGAACATTGCCACGTCATTTGTTGATGGTATGCGAGTCACTACAGAAGATGTTCTGGATGTTGTAGAGATGGTTCTATCTGGATCGATTAACAAGCAGATTGTCCGAAATATCCATGTGAGTGGTGGTGATGCGGTTGGATTAAGTGGCGTTGACGGTAGATTGTTGGAGGCACAACCATTGCAAGATCAGCAAAGATTGGGGTTTGTAGGTGAAATTAAAACGGTGAATACGAAAATGTTGACGGAGATAACCGCACAACAGCAAATCCCGGTTATTTCCCCCATAGCAGCCGGTCAAAGTGGACAGCGTTGGAATATCAATGCTGACTTGGCAGCCGGAGCTGTAGCCAAGGCACTCCATGCTCCGCTATATATGGTCACAAATGTTGCAGGGGTTTTACAGAACGATAGCGTGATCTCCCGTTTGGATGCCCAAGACGTAGAAATGATGATCGAATCGGGACAAATTCATGGTGGAATGATTCCGAAAGTCCGGGCAGCAATTAGCTGTTTACAACAAGGTATCAAACGTGTTGTCATCTTCAACGGCCTGGAGCAGGATAGCCTGATTAAACTGACAGTCGGGAAACAGGTGGGAACCTCATTTACTTTACAGCGGGAGCCAGCGAATTTGCAGCAAGGAGGAATACGATGAAGACAAATACCATGATTTCGCCATTAATGCAGACATACAATCGATTTCACGTAAATCCTGTAAAAGGAAAAGGTTGTTATGTTTGGGATGCAGATGGTCATCAATATCTGGATTTCACCTCGGGAATCGGCACTTGCAATCTCGGGCATGTACCAGATGCAGTCAAGACGAAATTGATGCAACAACTGGAGAATCTTTGGCATTGTTCCAATCTATATCACATCAATGTACAAGAGCAATTAGCCGCAGCTTTAACCGAAAATAGCTGTCTGGAACAAGTGTTTTTCTGTAATAGTGGTGCAGAAGCAAATGAAGCGGCCATTAAGCTTGCTCGTTTATACCATCCAGAAAGAAGTAACATCATCACCTTTCAACAATCATTTCATGGACGCACCATGGCGACACTAAGTGCATCCGGGCAGGAAAAAATTCAGATCGGTTTTGCTCCGTTACTCAGCGGGTTTACTCAATTTCCTTATAATGACCTTGATCATTTAACTAAATTGAAAGAAGAATTACCTGCTGCGGTGATGCTCGAGCTTGTTCAAGGGGAAGGCGGGGTCCATCCGGCAGAACAGCAATGGATTGATGAACTGGTGCAAATTTGTACAGATGATGACATCCTGCTGATTGTCGATGAAGTACAGACAGGGATGGGACGTACTGGTACCTTATTTGCCCATGAGCAGTATGGGTTTGATCCCGATGTGGTAACAATTGCCAAAGGATTGGGTTCCGGCTTTCCTATCGGGGCGATGATGGCGAAAAAGGAAGTTTCCAAGGCGTTTCAGCCAGGAACTCATGGCAGCACGTTCGGGGGGAATCCACTGGCCGCAACAGCTGGATTAGCGACTATCAACGAATTGCAACATACATCAGCAATCGTAAACGGGGAGGAGAAAAGCCATATTTTACTGACGTACCTCAATCAACTAAAACAGGATTTTCCACAACTAAAAGCAATTCGCGGTCGTGGATTATTAATTGGAATAGAAACAGACAGTTCAGCAGGTGACATAGTCAAGGCAGCCATCAAGGAAAAATTACTGATTCTAACAGCGGGACCAACCGTTATCCGACTGCTACCGCCATTAACGATTACTGAAGATGATGTTACGTTGTTTGCAAAAAAGTTTCGAAATGCATTGCAACAAGTGTATGCATAACTTACAGGGGGGATGACTTATCGAAACGGTTAAAAAGGTACTTGTTATTGGTTCCGGACCAATTGTGATCGGGCAGGCAGCTGAATTTGATTATGCTGGTACAGAGGCATGCCTGGCATTGAAAGAAGAAGGCATCGAGGTTGTATTACTAAATAACAACCCGGCAACGATTATGACCGATGAAACAGTCGCTGATTCTATTTATCTGGAACCAATGAATCTTGCAACACTTGAAAAAATCTTCGAAAAGGAACGTCCGGACGGCATGATTGGTACGCTTGGCGGGCAAACGGGATTAAATTTAACATTACAAGCTTATCAATCCGGATTATTGGAAAAGTATCATGTGCAATTATTAGGTAGTACCGTAGATTCGATTCAAAAAGGAGAGGACAGGGAACAATTCCGCTCCCTGATGAAACAGTTGAACGAACCAGTTCCGGATTCATATATCACGACAACGCTGAATGATGCGATTGATTATGCAGATAAAATCGGTTATCCGGTTATTGCCCGTCCTGCCTATACACTTGGTGGTACAGGTGGTGGATTTGCCGAAAACAAACAACAATTACAGACGATTGTGACCACTGGGCTAAAACTAAGTCCCATTCACCAAGTGCTAATCGAAAAGAGCATTAAAGACTGGAAAGAAATCGAATTTGAGGTG
Source organism: Lentibacillus sp. L22 (assembly GCF_040812445.1). Lineage (NCBI taxonomy): Bacteria > Bacillati > Bacillota > Bacilli > Caryophanales > Bacillaceae > Lentibacillus > Lentibacillus sp. L22. The sequence goes on from NZ_JBFNXI010000001.1 coordinate 43,493, forward strand.
ATACGTGACATTCATGACAACTGTGTGATTGTTTGCAGCATGGAAAATGTTGATCCTGTTGGCGTCCATACGGGGGATTCAATTGTTGTCGCTCCGGCAAAAACGTGGACCGAACAACAACATACCATGTTATGTACTGCAGCGGTAAACATCATTCGCAATCTTGGTGTGATCGGTGCTTGTAATATCCAAATTGCACTGAAACCAGATGCCAATGAATATGCGGTGATTGAAGTCAATCCCAGGGTTAGTCGTTCTTCAGCATTAGCTTCAAAAGCTACTGGTTGTCCAATCGCTAAAATTGCTACCAAATGCGCTCTGGGTCAATCATTGGATTCCTATTTCCCAACCAAAACTGCTACAGTTCATGAGCTTAATATCGATTATACAGTGGTCAAAATCCCGCGGTTTTCGTTTGATAAATTTCCTACAGCGGACAGAAAACTGGGTACGCAGATGAAAGCAACCGGGGAAACAATGGCAATTGATCTAACTTTTGCCGCGGCGTTAAACAAGGCGATTCGTTCGTTGGATAATGGATTGCATTCATTAGCACATCCATTGATTGCTGGTAAGGATTATTCAGTTTTATTGCAACATATGCAACTGCCTACTGATCTAAGACTGTTTGCTGTAGCCGAAGCACTTCGTCAAGGAAAAGGTATTACGGAAATCTACCAGCAAACTTCCATTAGCAAACCTTTCTTAATTGAAATGAAACAAATGGTTGAAATGGAGCAAATGCTTGCGAATGAATCATTGGAGTCCGTGACCAAGGAGCAGTTGTTAAAGGCGAAACAAATGCAATTCAGCGATGTGGCCTTGGCAGCATACCTGGGGACAACCGAGCAACAAGTACAGCAAAAACTAAAAGCGAACCAGTTAACCGCCCGTTATCAGGTCGTTCAATCAGAAAATCATTTTCCTTATTTTTATTCGACCTGGCAACGGGAAGTGAATCCGGAAAAGGCATCGAATGACCCGAAAAAAGTATTAATTTTAGGTTCCGGTCCGATCCGAATTGGGCAGGGAATGGAGTTTGATTATAGCTCGGTTCATGCTGTTTATGCTTTGAAAAAATTAGGATATACCACAGTGATTGTAAATAACAACCCGGAAACCGTTAGTACGGACAGTGCGGTTGCCGATCGATTATATTTTGAACCATTAACAACAGAAGATATTCTGGCAGTAATCGAACACGAACAAATAACAGGTGTCATGATTCAGTTTGGGGGGCAAACAGCGATCAATTTAGCGCGCGAATTGACTGGAGCTGGAGTTGCGATTTACGGAACCTCAACAGAAAATATTGATTTACTCGAGGATCGTGAGCATTTTTATCAGCTATTAAAGCGAATCAATATCCCGCATATTGAGGGCGAAATGGCGTATAGTGTATCGGAATTGCAGGCTTGCGCTCAAAAAATCGGTTATCCGGTTCTTGTCCGGCCATCTTATGTTATTGGCGGGCAATCGATGTATATTATTCATGAGAAAGCAATGTTGAATACGTATTTAGAAATATTAACGGATTCAGATCAACGTATATGGCCAATTGTTGTTGATAAATATACACCCGGTCTGGAAGCGGAGGTAGATATTATCAGTGATGGAACACATTGCTTCATACCTGCGATTGCCGAACATGTGGAACGTGCCGGCGTGCATTCCGGAGACAGTATCGCGGTGATGCCACCCGTCCAACTATCTGATGCTCAACAAGCTCAACTGATTAAATACGCGACATCCATTTGTCGTGAAGCGAATATTGTTGGCCTGGTGAATATGCAGTTCGTAGTTACAGATCAACAAATCTATGCACTTGAAGTGAATCCAAGGGCATCACGAACAATTCCAATGATCAGCAAGATAACAGGAATTCCGATGGTCGAGCACGCCATTCGCGTACAGCTTGGAGAAAAACTTGGTGAGAACCGTTTTCCGGAACCCATTGACTATTATGCTGTGAAAGTACCAGTATTTTCTTCGGGACAATTAGCAGGCGTCGATCCGAAGCTGGAACCTGTCATGAAATCGACTGGAGAAACACTCGGTCTTGCAATGGATTACCAGGAAGCATTGGCAAAGGCTGCCGATACAAAAGCATATACATTAACAAAGGACCCGGAAAAGCCATATCTGTTATGTTCAGTTTCCGATCGGGAAAAGTCGTTACTTCTGCCGATACTAAAACAACTTGGTCAGCACTTTACCTTACTGGCAACACCGGGAACAAGTGCATATTTAACTAAACATCATATGCCAAACCAGAAGATTGACAATGATGCCGAAACAATGGAGCAGTTGTTTGCCAAGCAGACATTAGCAGGGGCAATTGTTATTCCAAATGGGTTACAACAGAAGAAAAATGGCGAGCAAATACGAACATTGGCGATTAACTATCAGGTTACATTATTTACCTCAGCAGAAACATTACAAGTTGCATTTGATGGTATGGTTCGGACAGCAACCAGTGTTACATCACTTCAGGAATATCATCAGCAGTACACAACGTATAAAAAGGGGATGTTGATTTGAAAAGTGCAGTGACAAAAGCGAAGGAAGCACGGCCAGTGTTGCAGCAAAAGGACTTCTTAACATTACACGCACTTGATGGTTCGGAAATGATGGCATTGCTTGATGAAGCTGTCAAATTGAAGAAAGAAACAAAAGCAGGCGTTCATAAACCATATTTACAAGGGAAAGTCCTTGGAATGATTTTTGAGAAAGCGTCCACCCGTACGAGGGTTTCCTTTGAAGTTGGTATGCAGCAGCTCGGTGGAAATGCAATATTTTTAAGTAAACAGGATATACAATTGGGACGCGGGGAATCGAATGCAGATACCGCTAAAGTATTATCAAGATATGTGGATGGCTTAATGATTCGTACCTTTGGGCATGACATCATTGAAACTTATGCAAAAGAGGCCACGATTCCGGTGATAAACGGTCTGACGGATATGCACCATCCAACACAGGTCCTGGCCGATTTATTAACAATATACGAATACAAGGGAAAACTTGCTGGATTGAAGCTTGCTTATCTGGGAGATGGCCATAACAATATGTGTCATTCCCTGATCGAGGGGGCAGTAAAGACAGGTATCGATATGACTATTGCCTGTCCTGCCGGTTATGAACCAGATGATGGAATTTACCAAACGATGAAGCAAGAAGCGGAAGAAAACGGAAGTAAACTAACTTGCAGCGAAAACCCGATTGAGGCCGTAACTAATGCGGATATTGTTATTACTGATGTATGGGCCAGTATGGGAAAAGAAGTGGAAAGTGAGGAGCGTCATTTTCACGAGTTTCAAGTGAATCAAACACTTTGTCAACACGCTAACGAGGATTATATCTTTTTACATTGTCTCCCGGCCCATCGTGGAGAGGAAGTAACAGCAGATATTATCGATGGACCGCATTCAGTTGTTTTTGATGAAGCAGAGAATCGATTGCATGTACAAAAGGCATTACTAAAAATATTATTATCAAATGAATAGGAAGCTTGTTAATTAAATGGTATTATCAGATAAGTGGAACTTCATTCCAGCTGAATGTTAGTTGAAAAGCGAATGGATAATTATTGCTAGTTCGTGTGGGATAAATAAATTTGGAGGGATTGACATGAGTGAAGGAAAGATTGTATTGGCATATTCCGGGGGATTGGATACATCTGTCTCAATTAAATGGTTACAAGATAAATATAATTATGATGTGATTGCTTTGGCGATTGATCTTGGGGAAGAGAAAGATCTGGAAGCGGTCAGACAAAAGGCGCTAAACGTTGGTGCGATTAAAGCAATTGTGATTGACGCCAAGGATAAGTTGGCAAATGATTATTTGTTGCCGGCATTACAGGCCAATGCCTTATATGAAGGCAAATATCCGTTATCTTCCGCATTAAGTCGGCCGTTAATTGCCAAACTGTTGGTCGATGTCGCTGAGCAGGAAGGAGCGGTCGCGGTTGCCCATGGTTGTACTGGAAAAGGAAATGATCAGGTGCGTTTTGAGGTTTCTATCCAGGCATTAAACCCTAATCTACAGGTTGTTGCTCCAGTTAGAGAATGGGGAATGACCAGAGATGAAGAACTTGCTTATGCTAAGGAGAAAGGTATTCCAGTTCCGGTTGATTTGGATAACCCATTTTCGATTGATGCCAACATTTGGGGCAGAGCTTGTGAGGCTGGTGTATTGGAAAATCCGTGGAATGTTGCACCTGAAGAGGCCTTTGCCTGGACGAATCCGGTAGAAGAAACACCAGACCAGCCGGAATATGTGGATATTTCGTTTGAAAAGGGTGTTCCAGTAGCACTGAATGACCAGCCAATGGATCCAGTGTCGATCATTGAGACATTGAATAAAGAGGGCGGCAAGCATGGGATTGGTAGAATTGATCATATCGAAAATCGTTTGGTTGGGATTAAATCGCGTGAAGTCTATGAAAACCCAGCTGCCTTGATTCTTATCAAAGCACATCAGGAAATGGAATTTTTAACCCATACGCGTGAAGTAGCCCAATTTAAGAAAACAGTTGACCAGCAATTTGCCCAAATGATCTATGATGGCCTGTGGTATTCACCGTTACGCACCGCCGTTGATGCCTTTGTTGCAGAGACGCAGCAGACCGTTTCCGGTAAGGTACGTGTAAAATTATTCAAAGGCAACCATACAGTAATTGCCCGTCAATCAGATTATAGTCTGTACAATGAGGAACTGGCTACCTATGAAAAGGGAGATATGTTTGATCATAATGCTGCAGTCGGTTTTATTAAGCTTTGGGGATTGCCAACCAAGGTTCATGCCGAGATTCATCAAAACAAAAACAAAAAACATCAAGAAGAAGTCTATCAATAGTTTTTTTGCGGAAGTTTACTGAGCTTCCGCAGGCTATACATAAAGGAGTGAACATTTTATGTCAAAACTCTGGGGCGGACGTTTTACCAAAGCAACCAATCAACTGGTTGAATCATTCACGGCATCCATTGAATTTGATCAGCAATTTGCCATAGAAGATATTGAGGGAAGTATTGCCCATGTCACGATGCTAAGTGAATGTGCGATTATTACAGATGAAGAAGCACGGCAAATCATCGACGGATTACAAACGATTAAAAAGAAAATCAAGTCAGGATCTGTTAATTATACGATTGAAGATGAAGACATTCACATGAATATCGAACGGATGCTGACTGAAGAAATTGGACCAGTTGCCGGGAAACTGCATACAGGAAGAAGCCGTAATGACCAGGTGGCAACCGATATTCATCTTTATGTAAAAAAGAAAACAAAGGAAATGATTAACCTAATAACAGCAGTTCAGCAAGCATTTGTCAATCAGGCAGATACGAATATTGATGTAATCATGCCGGGGTACACACATTTGCAACGGGCACAGCCGATCTTGTTTTCCCATCATATTCTGGCATATTTCTGGATGTTGGAACGGGACAAAGAGCGACTGAAGGATAGTATAAAACGCGTAGATTGGTCGCCACTTGGCGCTGGTGCACTGGCAGGGACGACTTTTCCAACCAATCGGGAGCGTACCGCAGAGTTGCTTGGCTTTGATACGGTTTATCCAAATAGCCTGGACGCGGTTAGCGATCGCGATTTTGTACTGGAGTTTCTATCAATTGCTTCGATCTTAATGACCCATCTATCCCGAATTTCGGAGGAGTTGGTTATCTGGTCCAGCCAGGAATTTAATTTTGTCGAGCTGGATGATTCGTTTTGTACCGGATCAAGTATCATGCCACAGAAGAAAAATCCGGATGTACCAGAACTTCTAAGAGGGAAAACCGGCCGGGTACATGGGAATTTATTTGGTCTGTTAACCGTTTTAAAAGGTCTTCCGCTTGCGTATAACAAAGATATGCAAGAGGATAAGGAAGGGCTGCTGGATACAGTGATAACGCTTGATGGGTCATTACGTCTGTTGGCGCCGATGATTGATACGATGCAGGTGAAAAAGGAAAACATGTATCATGCTGTTGACCAGGATTATTCCAATGCAACGGATATAGCCGACTACTTGGTGACGAAAGGTTTGCCATTTCGTGAAGCGCATGAAATCATCGGGAAAATCGTGTTATACGCGATCCAGCAGAAGAAATATTTGCTTGAACTATCACTAGATGAATACCAATCATTTAGCACATTATTTGCAAAGGACGTTTTTACATTTCTTGAACCAAAACATGTGGTAGATGCGCGAAAAAGTTTGGGTGGTACGGCGAAAAGTCAGGTGCAGCAGCAATTGGCACAGGCGAAAGCAGTGATGGAGGGATAATGGCAAGCTGTAACTTGAATAAATGACAAAACGCTTGGTAACAAACTCCCAAGCGTTTTGTTCGTTCGTTTATTTTTTGGCAGGAATGGTTGTCCGAAAAAAGTCACTGGCGATTTCCGTGTTGGGGAAAATCGCTTGTGCTTCATGACGTAACCAGACATTGTCTGCCTTTTGATAGCGCGACGAGATATGCGTCAGGATGAGCTGTTTGACATTTGCATCATGGGCAAGTTGAGCCGCCTGTGCAGTGGTGGAATGAAAATAATCCTTGGCAAGATCTGCCTTGTTCTGCTCAAATGTTGCTTCATGTACGAGACAATCGGCATTTTCCACAAATGCGCTATTTTGCTCCGGATTTCTTGTATCGCCAAGAATCGAAATAATCCGTCCAGGTTTATCAGGACCGATAAAATCTTTGCGTTCGATCACTTGTCCATCAGGCGTTGTGACTATTGGATTTTCTTTAATCTGCTGATAAATCGGACCCGGCTTGATACCCGAGGCTTTCAGCTTATCGGCCATTAGCTCGCCCTGTTTATCTTTTTCGACAATACGGAATCCGTAACAAGGAATACCATGCTGCAATTTTTTGCAATAAACGGTGAAGTTTTCATCCGCAAAAACTTGTCCCTCCGTTACCTCTACAATTTCAAGCGGATACGTCAAGTGTGTTCCACTTGTACGCAAGCTTGTCTCGATAAAATCCCTAATCCCGGCTGGTCCATAAACGGTTAACAAATCATTGCCACCTTGAAAGGAGCGGCTGCTTAAAAACCCTGGAAGCCCAAAAATATGATCGCCATGCATGTGGGTAATAAAAATCTTGTTTATTTTCCGCGGTTTGATGGATGTTTTTAAGATTTGATGCTGGGTTGCCTCACCGCAATCAAACAGCCAGATACTGTTTGCCTCTTGTTGCATGGCAAGCGCGATCGCTGTGACGTTTCGTTCCAAAGAGGGAACTCCTGCACCCGTGCCAAGGAAGATTAATTCCATCTGTCTACCTCCTACCGCCAGCCGCGTTCATATTGGATCGGGGCTTCGATGTCATAACCTAGTTCGTCAGCTGCGGCCTTAGCCCAATATGGATTCCGGAGTAATGCCCGTCCGATAACGACAACATCTGCACGCTCGTTTTGCAAAATTTCTTCTGCTTGCTTACCAGTTGTGATCAGTCCCACTGCACCGGTTGCAATAGCTGTTTTATGCTTAATCGTCTCGCATCGGGGTACCTGGTAGCCTGGATACGTATTAACTTTTGCCGGTACAACACCATCTGAGCTGCAATCGATTAAATCAATGCCTTGCTTCTTCATTTCTTCAGCAAAATAAAGCATGTTATCCAAGGTATTGCCATCTTCATGATATTCATCTGTTGAGATCCGGACAAAAATCGGACCGTTCCATTCTGTCTTTACCGCATCAATAATTTCAGAAAGAAAACGATAGCGATTTTCTGGTGAACCACCATACTGATCTGTTCGTTTATTGGTTAATGGTGATAAAAATTCATTGATTAAATATCCGTGTGCACCGTGAATTTCCACAATATCAAAGCCTGTAGTTTTTGCGCGTCGTGCCCCCTGTTTAAACGCATCAATGGTTTGTTTGATATCATCGATTGTCATTTCATTTGGAACTTTATATGAATCATCGAATCGAATCGCAGATGGTGCAAAAATTTCTGATTCCAGTTCCGCTTTTCGACCAGCATGCGCGAGTTGAATACCTGTTTTTGCACCATATGCATGCAACTGTTCATTCAGCTCTGTTAGTCCGGGGATATGCGCATCATTCCAAATTCCTAAATCCTGTGCAGAAATTCGACCTTCAGGCTGAACAGCGGTAGCCTCCGTGATCACAAGCCCTGTTTGACCAACAGCCCGGCTGACTAAATGGGTGAAGTGAAACGGTGTGATCATACCATCCTCATTGTAGCAAGAGTACATACACATCGGTGACATCACAATCCGGTTTTTTAGTTCCACGTCTTGAAATTGTATTGGTGTAAATAGTTTTTGCATGTATAATTCCTCCTAGTTTTTATGTTTTAACTGATATGCGCTACGCTGTTGCAATGCGAGATTAGGAACATCAGTAATCAGACCATCTATTTTTTGGGTGAAACATTGACGCATATGCATCGGTCGATTCACGGTATATACTCGCAGTGTCATATTCTCTTTATGACATGCCTTCTTAAGGGATGACCGAAGCAAGCGAAACTTGACATGCAGTGCATTTGCTCCCATTGTCTTGGCATCATGTACAAGGTTTGGATTTCTTCGGGAAGTCAATAAAGCAATATCAAGGTCTTGGCAAAGTTCACTTATCCGTCTGACACTAAAGGGATTGAATGTGGACAGTGTCGTTCGATGTAATAAGTCGTAGTGTGATAGCATATCATACACAATTGTTTCCATGTTCTTATAGATTATCTTAGTATTTTTTAACTCAATATTTAAGTATAACGACTTGGGTTTGATCCATTGTAAAAATTCTTCCAATGTGATGATCGTGGTACCTATGAACTTTTTGGAAAACCAGGTACCAGCGTCCAATTGTTTTAGTTGATTTAGCGTCAGATCTTTGACATATCCCTTTCCGTTTGTTGTCCGTTTCACCTGTTCGTCGTGGATTAACACAGGTATGCCGTCTTTGGTAAGCTGCACATCAGTTTCGATGCCGTCTGCCCCTTGTTTATAAGCTAGCTCAAAGGCAGGCATTGTATTCTCTGGAGCAAGTTTACTGGCACCGCGATGTGCAATGATTTTGGTTGTCACACGTTTCACCCCCTCTATGATTGTGTTGTAATTCACAGCAAAAGTCAATTTCAAATGCTTATTACATGAACGGTCAGTTCTTTGCAGTCAGTCCCTGGTTATTATGTATATACTACTTCGGTTTAAAAGGTGTTTTTGTATTCAATTTGAAGAAAATCGAACCGAGACAGGTGATCCCCTGGAGAAGACAGGAAAATGGGTGATCGACGATTGATAGGGATAAGAGATAAAAGTGACAAAAACGAAGAAAAAGTGTAAAATAGTAATAAACTGAACGACCATTCACTTGGAGGCTTATGATGAAAGTATTACACGACACCATTCATCAGCTAACGATTCCCACGCCTTTTGCAGTAGGAGATGTACATGTTTACCTCTTAAAAGGTGACGTTTTATCGCTCGTTGATGCGGGGGTGAGAACAAAAGAAGCATGGGAAGCGCTGGTATTACAATTAAAGCAACTAGGCTACTCGCCTAATGATATTGAACAACTTATTTTAACCCATCATCATCCAGATCATATTGGACTTGTTGGAGAATTTCCACGTGCACATTCCATTGTCGGACATTCATTTAATGAACCATGGTTGACGAAGGATGAATCATTTTTCAACCGGTATGAACAATTTTTTAAGGATTATTTCGCATTCTTTGGTGTTCCGGACGTATATTTAAAATATTTGGAGCAAATGAAATCAGAACTGGGACATCTTGGTGAAGGGTCATTAACAGCTGTTATCGATGAAGGGGATGTTTTACCTGGTTATGACCAATGGCGAGTTATCGGGACAAAGGGGCATGCACAAAGTCATTTATCTTTTTTTCGGGAAGCAGATGGGTCATTTATTGGCGGTGATCACTTGCTGGCCCATATTACCCCGAATCCGGTATTGGAGCCACCTTATAATGAAGGACAAGAACGGCCAAAACCATTACTGCAGTATCGAAGTAATTTAAATAAGTGTTTGCAATTGGGAATCCAAAAAGTGTACCCGGGTCACAATGAGGTGTTTTCGAATCTGGATGAATTGATACCAGCCCAGCTAAAACTGCAGGAAAAACGGGCAAATAAAGTATTTGAAATGCTTCAGGTTAAGGAACAAACACCATTTGCAATTTGTCAGCAATTATTTCCCAAAAAGTTTGCAAAACAGCTTGACTTAACCATGTCTGAAACCATCGGCCAATTGGATTTTCTTGAAAATGAGGGGAAAATACTGGAATCCGTGAAAGATGGTATACTTTTCTATCAAATTAAATAGGTGATGCTCGTGAAACAACAACTGATCAAGAATAAACGAATTATTGTAACAGGTGCATCCAGCGGGATTGGCGAACGTCTTGTCTGGCACATTGCTAAAAATGGTGGTATTCCAATTATGATTGCCCGCTCCGGAGCGAAAATGGAAAATTTACAGGATAAGCTTGTTCGGGAGTTTGATATCAGGTCATATGTGTATCAAGCAGATGTAACCGATCATGATGCCTATGCACAGGTTTTGGAAAAAATTCTGACGGAACATCAACAGATTCATGGGCTGATTAATAATGCCGGTGCTGGTGTCTTTGCCGCAGTTGAAGATGTGGAATGGGACGATTTGGATCATATGTTTGAATTAAATGTCTATGCATTAATCAATGGAACGAAGCAATTGCTGCCACATTTTTCTGCAAACCGCAGAGTCTGTCATATTGTGAATGTTGCTTCCATGGCAGGAAAAATTGCTACAACAAAATCCGCTGTTTACGCTGCTACAAAGCATGCGGTGCTTGGCTTTACCAATGCATTACGGATGGAAGCAGCCGAAAATAGAATATTTGTCACTGCAGTTAATCTTGGGCCGGTAAAAACCAACTTTTTTAAAACAGCTGACCCGAATGGTACCTATCAGAAAAATGTTGCGCGCCACATGCTGGATCCGGATAAAGTAGCCAAAAAGGTTGTAAAAAATCTGTTTCAAAACAAAAGAGAAATAAATTTGCCATATTGGATGGCATTTGGAAATAAAATCTATCAACTTTTTCCTGGTTTAATAGAACGATTGTTGAAACGGCAATTTAATAAAAAATAGAATCATAAACCTTTCCTTGAACCACAGTTTTTAATGACTGTGGTTGTTTGTTTTGAAAACATGGACAACCACTTCTTCCCTTCACTACTTCATTTCGATCGGATCATCTATGTGGATGCAAAATATTCATATCATGGGTTACTGAAAATTTACGATTGTATCGTTCCTGGTGTGCATACTCTTCCACAATTAACAAAGACTATGGGGTGGAGGTGTATTGCAATGGCGAACAAGAAAAATAAAAATACCGGTGCCATGAGTGATGAGCAGGCTGTCAGAAAAAAATTATCAACAGAATTTGATCATGAATTTGCTAATGAACCTTTGACTGCAACTGAAAGGTATAATAATAAAAAGACAAAGAAGCGACAATAATCCAAGGAGGTTGACAAGATGGCAGATAAAAAAGGCAAAAATGGAGAAATACAGGAAAATGTTAATGCAGAGCTTGGTGGAATGGGGTTTTATGGAACAACGTCTAACATGGAAATAGCAGGGTATAAAGCTTCCGGAGATATTGAAAATGCGGGAAGGTTGGATAAGGGATTTAAACGGCCGAAACATCCAGGTGCAACTGCCTCTGTAAAACAAGAAAAAGATTAAAAAGGACAGGGAAATGAACTGCCGACACCCTATTATAAAAAAACAACCAAGATTTCCAGGTTGTATCTTGGTTGTTTTTTCGTTGTTTTCATTATTGATACTATTTTTTCCTCCAACTGAAAGTATGAACAACATGTATTTTTTCGGTAAAAACAGAATATGTAATAGTAAAGACTCGCTAACGAAATAGGATCCAATTATAATGAATTGGATCCTATTTTAGAGATTGGACATTGCTCGATTAACGCTGGAGAGGTTGTCCTAAATTTTAGCCTTTTCTCCCTTTGTCAAATGTCTCATGGATAACATCGATAACATCTTCTTTATCATTATGTCTCAGCAATTTTATCATCCTTTCCATTACCATTTTTCCAACTGTGAGGTGATTTATACATGAAAACCGTGATCATAAGGTTGAAAGATGACATATATGACCAATTAAAGGAAATAACTGAGCTGGAAAATCTGATTAATCGTCACCGCGACAAAACCAGAAGCGATGATTACAAAATGGAAGAGTTTGTTGTAGGCTGTATTATGGAAAAGATTGAACAAATCAAACAATTCGACAGGCTTAATCCTTTCATGGAAAATACGCAGCAACCAGTCATTAAAAACCGGTTTAAAGAAATAGCGAAAAATAAAAATATCTACATAAAGGATATCGCCGATCAATTGAACATGAAGCCACCAAACATAAGTAAAATTTTTAACAACTTATCCCAGCCGCGGTTGGAATTATTTATAAAAATTTGGCTGGTTTTAGGATGTCCACCGTTACACAAGTGTATTTATGTAGACGAAGATTCACTTTAGCTGCTTCGTCTTTTTTGTATTTTAAAAAAAGTGGAATAAGACAAGCTGTTTCACCCATATCGTTAAATATAATCATTTTTAAAGAAAATTATCAAAAACTATATGTTAAAATTCAGAATCGGATAAAACAGCACAACTCCTTTAAGTCAAACAGAAAGGGAGATGCAGCATGTCTGTATTCGAGGCGCTTGTTCTGATGATTTCATTTGGAACATTGATGGTCGCAGTATTGTCTGAGCAAAAAAAATAACTACCCTGTCACAAGCATTTTTGGGTAGTTAACTTTATGTTCATTAGGTTAAAACCGTTTGGTGATAGCTGTACCATTCGGTTTTTTATTATTGTATGCGTGAGTACTTATGAATTACCACCTAAATAAATTTTACGTCATAAAATCACCAAGGTGAAATCATTGAAAAGTCCCGTACTTACTTATTCTTCACCAACCACTTCTTTCAAAATTTCATAGGAACGTTTCTGTTTGTCCTTGTCATAAATATATGACACGGCCATGAGTTCATCTACATTATATTTCTCCTGGAAAGCCGTCAACTGAGTCAGTATGGTATCCTTGCTCCCCAGTAACGTCATGCTGGACATCGACATGGCTGCTTGTTTTTCTTGCGAGTTCCAAAGATCATCCATGTTTTCAACTGGCGGACATAACGGCGCTTTTGCACCGCGTACAACATTCAAGCAAAATTGCTGAAGTGTTGTTGATTCATATGCTGCTTCTTGGTCTGTTTCAGCCGCGATGACATTAAGACATACCATCATATATGGGTTATCCAAGTATTCCGATGGCTGGAAGTGCTCGCGATAAATTGAAATGGCATCCTCCGTAAATCTGAGGGCGAAATGGAAAGCAAATACATACGGAAGACCCAGTTCAGCCGCTAAATGAGCAGAGTTTGGCGAGGATCCAAGAATATAAATTGGAATATTGGTATCAACACCCGGGTATGCTTTGACGAATCCTTGCTTTTCTTCTGGTCCGAAATAGGTAAGCAGTGATTAGATATCATTCGGGAATGTATAGACAGTATCACTGTTTGACCGTCTCAATGCGCTTGCTGTTAACTGATCCGTTCCTGGCGCCCGTCCTAATCCCAAATCCAGACGATCTGGATAGATGGTAGCCATCGTACCAAATTGTTCCGCAACAACCAAAGGCGCGTGATTAGGCAGCATTACCCCGCCAGAGCCAACACGAATATGTTCCGTATGTTCCAGCACATGTTTAATCAAAATGGATGTGGCTGAACTTACTAGTGTTGACGTATTATGGTGCTCCGCTATCCAATATCGTGTATAGCCCATCTTGTCTGTTGCTTGTGCCAAATCAACCATATCGTCTATTGCATCCTTCGAGCCGCCGCCATGACGAATGGGAGCCAGATTCAAGACTGATACGGGAATATTTATATTTGCCATCACATTTTACCTCTTTTCTGATAATGTTTCGCATTTATTGTAGCAATAAGTTTGGGTGAAACAAATCTAATTGCTTGGTGTTTATCACAAATGGGTGACCAAACCCGATTCAGGATATTGCTTGAATTTAATCATAAACTTCCCGGTGAGAAAGCAGCTTGATTGTCATCGTCGGGGAGTAGTATGCGGATTGGCTGAATGAGGAACAGATGTTGAATAATTCATTAAAATGACAGTCCCTTATGTTATAATGGAGTAGAAGGTGGGATTGCTTTAGGCCACTTCATCGAATGAGAAGTCTCAAATGTCAGATATTCAAGGGAGATTTTATTTTCTTAAATGAAACGATTCTAGAGCAGCTTCGTGAAGCAAAAATGATGATAACATGGCTAAAAGTATCATTGATGGGGTCTGTTGTGACTTTGAAATAAGTTCGATCATTTATAAAAAAGTTTGATACAATCACATTGACAAAACGTATTGTGACAATGCAACAATTTGGCCAAAGTGTTGCATAAGTCATAAGCAGGAGGAAAAAACAAATGAAAAAGGCGATGCAGGTGAGCTGAAAAGTTCTCTGTTAAATCTTAGCCAGTACTCCAAAAAGAAAAAGGGCTTTGCTAATGAACTGAGAAGATTGATTATAACTGCGGGCCTGTTTTTAATTATGCAAATAATCTTTATTGCTATTAACGGGACATTTTTGGAACCGAATTTAAACAGGATGGGTAATTTTGCAAGTGGCATAGCGGAAAATCCCTTTTTTTATAAATGGTTTATCCTTTATGACAATCCCATTTTTAAACTTATTACGACAGTTGGAATACTTCACATAATCTACGTTTTAATAAAAACCGCAGTTCTTGGATTTAAGGAAAAGGATACGAAACCCAGTTAAGCAAACGGAGCGCAATTGCGGCATAGCGGCATTTCAAGATTGGGGATATTCTTTAACAAAAGGGAGGCAGGGAATAAAAGTTTATAATAAACTTGTTCGCGATAAAATTCCAGAAATAATTAATCAAAATGGGGGAATATGTGAAAACGCTTGAGCAATCAAAGTATTTTAGTGAACTAAAGAAAAAGCTTAAAGAAGAATTGAATGAATATCTGGAAACAAAAAATGATGAAGAGGCAATCGAAGAGCTTTCTGATGTCCTGGAGGTTATACATTCCTTATCCGAGATTCACGGAAAAGGATTCAAAGATGTAGAAGAAGCAAGGCAAAAGAAATTTAATGAACGCGGTGGATTCAAGGAAAAAGTTTATTTAGTGGCCGTTGACGATAGTAAATAATTCCAATGTTTTATGCCGCAATTGAACGCAGTTGTGGAAGAAGCACTGTGCCTCAATACGCTCGGGCCATTATGTGGAAAAAGGATTAATTTTAAATAAGGGCTGGTGAGAGACTTGGACCTAACTTTTATAAGACACGGTCAGGGAATTCATACACTAAATACCCCAGATAGTTTACTAATCAAAAATCCATCATTAACCTATAAAGGTATAGAACAAGCTAAAATGTTAAGACATCATTTGCCTTTGTCTAAAAACGATTTTATTGTTGTAAGCCCTACAAGGAGAACGATGGAAACCGCCCTTATTTGGAGCAATGATACACAATGCGAAAAAATTATAAGTCCAATGGTATCACCTAGGTTGTTTCCCCAAAAAACCGAGGGGCACACGCTTCCGTGTGATGAAATTATAGGGATAGAAATTATAAAAAGGGAATTTCCCATCTTTGCTTTAGACCAACATTTTCCCAAAGAATTATGGACTAATGGTATAAATACTATGCCTGTTCGGGAATTCAAAGTTCTTGGTGAGAGGTTACTTAGATGGTGTAAGCAGCAATCAAAGGGAAAAGCTTATATTGTTTCTCACGATGGCACTATTACATCTTACCGTCAATTGATTTCTAATCGTTTGTTTACAAGAGATGATTTTCTAGAAGATGGTGGCTGGATAAATGTGCAGTATTAGGCAATCGAGGCGCAGTTGTTGAATACTATAAATGTCGGGTGAAATGAGAGAAGAAATTAGGCGGCGCATCAACTGGAGGAATTACTTAGTATGTTAACAAGGGAAGATATCTTCAAGCACGTTCAAGAAACCTATCTTGGTGTATAGGGCCATATTGTTTAATAGTTTATAGGTGCTGAATAATATGGGGCTGCTCGGAAAGGTGGTTAATAAAATGGGTATTTTTAGCAAATTTTTCGGAATGAAAACACAAGAAAAATATAGTGATAATAAAGGGGATTTAAAGGAGACACAGGATGAAGAGGATAAGCATCAAAAAAATGGAATCGATACTGACGTGGGTATGGGACTATCTTTGAAGATATCCTCCTCTGATGAAGACTTCGGGATTTCTATATCTTCATCACCCGTAGGCGATTCTACCGGCAGTACAAAAACAGATTTTTATGTGTATGAATGGTTTATCAAGGATACTGGCGAAATATTCTATGTCGGGAAAGGCCGGGGTAATCGTTATAAAACATACCATGAACGGGCCTATGAAGCCGAAAAGATCCGAAAAATGTATGGTACAGCCTCCCGCTTTGTTGGAAAAGGATTGACAGAAGAACAAGCAATAGAGCTGGAGAGTCAAGAAATGACACGAATATTGAATGAAACAAATGATAGACTTACAAACCGTATTATCCCCTTTACAGCTAAAAGAGATAATGGTTATGACCGCGGTTTTAAAACACCTGAGCTTCGGTTTGAAACAGCTCCGCATTTTTATGCGAGTGAGATAGAAGAACATTACTATGGAATGAAATCTAGACCTTTTGACAACGTTAAAGATGAGAGCTTAAAAGTGGTAGTCTTTATCACGCGAAATATAAGGGATGAAGTTAACACAATTTATGACGGAAAACTTGAAAAATATCAAGGTGAAACAATGGCATTATTGTCAGCAAATAACAGCAGAATCCTGAAAAGCCAATTTGCAAAATCAGTTACAGCTTGGATCTATATTGGGGACGACTACGTGACGAATTATAACAACGATCAAGAGAAAGCATTAGAGAAATTAGAACGGAACATACCCACTTATCATTTAATTGATGTCTGGGGATTTTTAAAAGAAAAGCTTGGTGAAATTAAAACAGTTTCCAATGAAAAAGAAGTACCTATTAATCCAATCCACAATCGAGTGCCACTAAAAGATATTAAGAACCTAAACGATTGGGAAAAAGGATTTGACGAGGGTTCATCATATTGAGAAAAAGGGGATAAGGAACGAAAAGACGGCAACCTTGAAAGCGCTATTGAGTTATTCGATATAGCACGGTACAACGGCTACGATGCTCCAGTATTATATACATCTTATGCAATGGCATATCGAAAACTAAAGGACTATGACAATGAAGTTGCAATAATTGATGAAGCGATTGACCGTTTACGGTCAGGAAAAATTAACATAAGCGAAACTCACATTATGAAATTAAAAGAACGTCGAACAAAAGCTCTTACGTTAAAACAAAAGCAAAATAGCTAGGGACGATAAAAGAGACCACTAAATAAAATAGATCATAGCGAAACCAGCCACTTTCCTTTCTTTTGCTGAATAAAATAAAAAGAGCAAGGCGGGTCTGTGTTAATTATATTAAGAACTTTCCTTGGTAAATAATAAATGAGTGTTCCGTTAAAGGGTGCCCTAATCGAATAAGATTTTTTGATAACAAAGAGGTAAAAATAAAGTATGTGTACAAACATTGATTTTGTGGTATAATTAACATAGAAAGATAATAAGTGCATACACTAATAAAGACCGCCCATGCTGATACATGGAACGGTCATAATAGACTGAACCCCATCAAGAGGGGGCAGGCAGCATTAGGTAAAAAAATAATCCCTCAGCGCCTCTGAAACGCATTGGAGGGGTTATTTTTTATGGTTTTTGTCAGACATAATTAACGCGATTAACGTCCCGAAGGATATCATAAGCGTTAAAGCACTAACAATGCCCATTGGCAAGCACCTCCCTCCCTGGGAAGTCTCCCAAGCGAAGACTAACGGAAGATCGACAGCGCTACCCAACCCCTCATGCGAAGCCAGTCTATTGAATTTATTATAACATATTGCTATCATTTATACTTTAATTACTAGGTTATTTTTATTCAAATTAGATAAAAAATCTAACAACAAATAGCGTCATTTTTTGTTCCGTAAAAGGGCGCTCATCTTTAATAAGGATCGGTCTTGCGTCATAAAAAGGCCCCTGTCAAAACAACGGAGAAAGTGCAATCCTTTTTCATTATGAGAGACATATTTAGGTTGATTGAACGCATGATCAAACATGTACGGGAAACGGTTTTGCCCAAAGATCATGTTGAAAAAATTAAAGAGTTGCATAAACAGCAAATTGAGCAGATGTCATTGCCTTTAGCTGTTTAATCTTCAAGTTTATCTATACTTCAAATGGTTTTTAAAAAACTATTTAAATCCAAGGGGGAAGTATGTCCTTTTTTTGACTACAAATTATTGAATATTCAATTACTACCTCCGCAATTCACACCATTTACTTTCATTTCCAATTATGGGAGTAAAGATTACTTACTTCCGGTTCATATTCTTTAAAAAAGGTATTTCTTGAACACGCTCTAATAGAGGACATTCAAAAATCCGGTAAAATTGACGTGCCCCTGCAAAAGGGGTATGCCAACCCTGATCGTAAGCCTGTTTTGGTCTGCCTTCCTTTGAAAAAGCTCGTTGGTTTGCTTTTCCGATCCTCATGTGCCGGGAAGTAGTAACTTCTGTATTGTCCACGTCCTTTGGGCAATGCAGAAGTTACTACTTCCCGTACAAGCCTCGATATTGAAATATTCCGATGAATAAAAGGACAAAACATTTATTCATCGGAACAATATTTCTTTACAAAACCTTTACATTCTCTTAATACTCAATTAACGATTGATCTATAGCCTTGTAGTTGCGAGAACATATTACATTCCTAAGGAGGATTATTGTGAAGGTGAAAAACAAACTGGTTTTAATAACTTTCGTTACATTGATGGTTTTTGTAACTGCATGCGGAAATTCAGCGAATGGCAAATCGGGGAGTGAAGCCGACAATAACAAAGACAAATTATCCGGATCCGTTATTATCGGTGGTTCAAGTGCTCTTCAACCATTGGCAACGGCTGCCGCTGAACAATTTATGAATAAATACCCTAACACACAGGTTCAAGTGCAAGGCGGTGGTAGTGGTACAGGGCTTAGTGAGGTCGCTGCAGGAAATCTTGATATTGGAAACTCTGATTATTTTGTGGAATCACAAGAAGGCATTCCAGCTGATAAATTGGTTGATCACAGAGTAGCTGTTGTTGGTATTACTGCAGCAGTTCACCCTGACGCAGGTGTAACCAATCTTTCAAAAAGCGATCTGATCAAGATATTTACCGGGAAAATAAAAAACTGGAAAGAAGTCGGCGGTAAGGATGAAAAAATAACACTTGTTAACCGTCCGGACGGCTCGGGCACACGCGCTACTTTCATTAATTTTGCCTTGGACGGTACAGCGCCTGCCGAAGGGATCACAGAGGACTCTTCCAACACAGTGAAAAAGATTATTGCGGAAACCCCTGGAGCGATCGGGTATCTAGCATTCTCTTACTTCGATGATTCCGTTGTCAAAATGAATATTGACAATGTCGAAGCAACGGACGAAAGTATTATCTCCGGCGAATTTCCGATCTGGGCTTACGAGCACATGTACACAAACGGTAAACCAGACGGTGCGGAAAAGGCGTTTCTTGAATATATGATGAGCGATACAATTCAAAATGGCCCCGTCGCTAAGCAAGGATATATCCCAGCCTCAAAAATGAATGTCGAGCGTAATGCTCAAGGTGAAATAACTAAGAAATAAAATTATAAGCGTAGGGTAGGTAATACAAGGAATGTCTACCCCGTTTATACCTTTTATGATTCAGTATAAAACATCCAGAAAGTATGGTTTGGAGAAGGAGGAGTTGATTGAATGGCTCTAAACGACAATGAGGTAGAATGGAACCCAACTGCTAATACCACATTTGCCAGTAAAAGACTTGTGAAAAGACAAAAAATCAGTAAAGCCCTGTTCTGCAGAAATAGTGAATTACGAGGAAAATTAATCATTACCGTTAGTGCATTCTTTATGATGGCGGCTGCCGTGGCAATTACACTTTTTTTGACGATCAAAGGCTTGCAGTTGTTTATTCAAGACGGAATCAACATATTTGATTTTATTACCGGGACAGAGTGGAATCCAACGGGAGAAGAAAATTCTTCATACGGCGCATTTTCATTTATTTTCGGTTCATTGTCGGTAACCTTTCTGGCCGCCGTGTTCGTAGCCCCGATCGGAATTGGAAGTGCCATTTTCATGACAGAGATCGCCAAGAAATGGGGGCAGAGGGTACTGCAACCGGTTATTGAAATACTTGTTGGCATTCCGTCCGTTGTTTATGGTTTGATTGGATTATCGATCATCGTTCCACTTATTAGGCAGTTTATCGGGGGAACTGGTTTCGGCTTATTGGCTGGAACAATTGTTGTCGGTATGATGATTTTACCGACTGTTACAAGTATTGCAGCCGATGCGATTCGGTCTGTCCCCTACCACTTGCATGACGCTTCATATGCGCTTGGGGCAACGCGATGGCAAACCATTTATAAAGTTGTTATTCCAACTGCTTTACCCTCATTACTGACAGCGATTGTGCTTGGAATGGCACGAGCATTTGGGGAAGCACTGGCCATTCAAATGGTTATTGGCAATGCACAGGGAATGCCGAATTCTTTAGTGGATCCCGCTGCAACATTAACAACGATTACCACCCTTAGCATGGGACACACAACTTATGGAAGTCCGCATAACAATGCGCTTTGGTCCTTGGGATTGATTCTACTTGTGATGTCCTATGTATTTATTATTTTTATTCGATTTTTATCCCGGAGGAGGAAAGTGTAAATGAACAGTAGAACAGTAAACCATATAGCAACCACTTTGATAATTTGCTGTGCCCTGGTTATGATCGGAATGCTTGCTACTCTTCTGGGCTATATTTTATATCATGGTATTGCGCAAATTGACCTTGGTTTTTTAACCACTGATTCCAGTTCCTTTCTAACAGGAGGTGGTATCAAAAATCAGCTGTGGAATTCCTTTTACATTTTATTCATTACAATGGTCATGGTTGTTCCCCTTGGCATAGCTGGCGGAATTTATCTTGCGGAATATGCAAAACCGAATAAATTAACATCATTCATTCGTTCTTGTGTGGAAGTCATGGCATCACTACCATCTATTGTTGTTGGAATGTTTGGCTTGCTCCTGTTCGTCAATTACTTTGGCTGGCAGTATTCGATTCTATCAGGAGCGCTTGCTTTGACGGTCTTTAACTTACCGGTCATTGTCAGAATGTCTGAAGATGCATTGCGTTCTATCCCAATTGAATTAAAAGAGGCAGGTCTCGCGCTCGGTGTTCCCCACTGGCATACGATTAAAACTGTATTGCTTCCTGCCGCGTTTCCAGGAATCTTAACCGGGGTGATTTTGTCGGCGGGACGTGTGTTTGGTGAATCGGCAGCATTGTTATTCACAGCAGGACTTTCGACGCCAAACCTCAATTTCACAAATTGGAACCCATTTGCAGCAAATTCACCATTAAATATCTTCCGTCCAGCGGAAACTCTATCCGTTCATATTTGGAATGTGAATGCGAATGGGATCATTCCGGACATAAGGGAAGTCGCAAATGGATCTGCTGCTGTCTTGGTCATTGCCGTATTACTGTTTAATTTACTTGCACGTTGGATTGGTCATGTCATTTACAAAAAAATGAATGGTAACTAAGGGAGGAAAATTATCTTGATAAGTACACAGATGAAAAGCAACGTCATGCCAATGGCTAATGAAACGACCCCAATTTTTCAGCTTAAAGACTTGAATGTTTATTATGGAGAAAACCATGCCGTAAAAAATGTTTCCTTATCGATTCTAAAACAAGCTATCACAGCCTTAATTGGGCCATCAGGATGCGGAAAGTCCACTTTTTTAAGAACACTCAACCGCATGAATGATTTAATACCCGAAGCACGATGTGAAGGTGAAATTGTCTACGGGGATGTTAATTTACTCGATCGAAAAATTGATGTTGTAAGACTTCGCAAAGAGATTGGTATGGTCTTTCAAAAGCCGAATCCATTTCCCAAGTCCATTTTCAATAATGTGGCTTATGGGCCCAAAATGCAGGGAATTAAAAATAAAAAGAATCTAAGTGAAATTGTTGAGAAAAGTCTAAGGGACGCAACGCTATGGGATGAGGTAAGGGACCGTCTTGATCAGAATGCTTATGGCCTTTCTGGCGGTCAGCAACAACGGCTTTGTATTGCGCGTTGTTTAGCTGTGAAACCAAGTGTCATTTTAATGGATGAACCGACATCTGCGCTCGACCCGGTATCAACATTGAAAATCGAGGAACTTATCCAAAGATTAAAAGAAAAATTTAGCATTGTGATCGTAACCCATAATATGCAGCAGGCGTCACGGATTTCGGATCAAACTGCATTTTTCCTTAATGGTGAGGTGGTGGAAATATTTGATACAGCTTCCATTTTTTCAAATCCGTCTGATCAACGTACGAAAGACTATATCTCAGGTAAGTTTGGATAAATAAACCCTGAGTGATTCCTGAAGCAAATGTTAACATTCATTGAGGTTTTCAAATGATTTGTATATATTAAACATAGTGTCCCCTGATGTGTGGAACAAAAGTCCGTTAAACAATAAACGCAGAATGGAGTGTGAAAATGAACGAAAAAGTCATGGTTGTCGATGACGAAATCTCCATCGTTACATTGCTTGAATTTAATCTCACAAAAGCTGGCTATGAGGTAATACCCGTCACGGATGGTCTTACCGCTCTCCATCTAGTCAAAGAAAAACAGCCTGATTTAATTGTTCTTGATCTAATGTTGCCGGGGATGGATGGAATAGATGTCTGCAAACAGCTAAGGGAACAGAAATTGCTCACCCCGATTATTATGCTAACGGCAAAGGATGACGAATTTGATAAAGTACTCGGTCTTGAGCTGGGGGCGGATGATTACATTACCAAGCCATTCAGTCCGAGGGAAGTCGTATCCCGCGTAAAGGCGGTACTCCGACGTACCATTCTTGCAAATGATGAATTGGAATTATCAAAGGAAGAACAAATAGTCATTGGTGAATTGGAAATTTACCCCAAAAAATATGAAGCTTATTTCAAAGGCCAGGAAATGGAATGTACGCCGAAGGAATTTGAATTACTCGTGTATTTAGCACAAAATAAGGGCAATGTTCTTTCAAGGGAACAAATTCTCAATGCGGTTTGGAATTTTGATTATGTCGGTGACACAAGAATTGCTGATGTGCATGTTAGCCATTTGCGTGAAAAAATTGAAGAAAATACGAAAAAACCGGGTTATATAAAAACGGTTCGCGGATTTGGATATAAATTGGAGGAACCCAAATGATACACCATATCGTATTCCAATTTATGGCTATATTGAGTGGGATATTATTGGTGTTACTATTAGGTGCCGGAATTGTGCTATTTTTGTTTTCAGGACACTTGTTGCTCGTTTCCGTAGTGTTAATATCGACATTCCTTTTGTTCCTATTCATTGGATATTTTGTCATTAGGAATTTTGCAAAACCATTGGATGAATCGGTTAGAATGATCAAGCAGTTCACAGCTGGTAATTTCAGTACACGTACATACATAGATAAGCCGAAATCCACCGGTCAGCTAAATCGTCATTTGAACGAACTTGGAGAAAGCTTGCAAAAAACGGTCAAGTTATCCCAGATTCAACAAGACCAGTTGGAGACGTTAATTGAAAACATTGACAGTTCTTTACTTCTCATTGATATGGACGGGCATTTACGGCTTGCCAATCAAACCTTCCAGGATATGTTTCATATTAAAAAAGGAGATTGGTTCCACAAAAACTATCAATATGTTCTCCATGATGAGGAAGTTAGAAACACAATACATGAATCCATCGTTAACGAAACGATTGTACGTCAATCCGTTATCCTGCCGCTTGGTATTGAAAGACGATATATTGACATTTACTGTGCCCCAATTAAACACGGTTCCAGTCATGCGAAAGGAATTGTTGTCGTCCTTCATGATATTACTGAGCTAAAGAAACTAGAAAAAGTAAGAAAAGAATTTGTTGCTAATGTGTCCCATGAATTAAAAACCCCTGTTACCTCTCTAAAGGGATTTGCCGAAACACTGTTGGATGAAGAGATGAAAGATGAAAATATTAGAAAGAAATTTATGACGATTATTTTGAGAGAAAGTGAGCGATTGGAAGCGTTAATTTATGATTTACTGGAACTCTCAAAAATTGAAAGTGATACGTTTCAACTGAATTGGCAAGAAGTGGATCTTAGTAAAATTGTAGATGAAACGCTTGAATTACTACAAGAAGAAGCAAAAGAAAAAAGCATTGATATACAATCCGGGGCGGAAGGACATACCGTGATCGAGGGCGATCCTTTTCGCTTGAAACAAATGTTCATTAATGTTATCACAAATGCTATTGTTTATTCCCCTGAAAAAGGGTTTATACATGTTCATGTTGAAGGATTCCCTCGTACTGTTGAATTTATTGTCAAGGATAACGGGATAGGAATAAGCTTGGATGAAATTCCGCGAATTTTTGAGCGTTTTTATCGCGTTGACAAGGCAAGGGGCCGGAATTCCGGCGGTACAGGTCTTGGGCTTGCCATCGTTAAACACTTAACAGAGGCGCACAACGGAAGAATTGATGTAAGAAGCGAGATCGGGAAAGGGACAACGTTTAAAATTATATTCCCTAGGTCACAAGAATAGAACTTACAATATCGGATCAACCATGGAGAAGCGAGTATTACAATAATACACGACCCTCGCTTAAGAGGTAAATAAAGTTGGAATCGCTACAAGTGTCCCGAATGACAGCACTATTATATTTTTCCTGGAAAGCCGTCAACTGAATTGAACGGACGGCTTAATTGCCGATTTATACAAACTGCTCGATACGGACCTGGTAGTTTTAACCAGGTCCGTCCCAGTGCAACCTTTTCATTGTTTTTCACACCCATTTATATTATTATTTATACTGTTAACTTAAGGTTGTACAGGTATGTGAAAATAATCACGAAGTATCGATGCGGCTTGGGGTTTTTCTCCAGCACATGATATATAAATTTTATAGCAAGCAGGAGAGAAGAAAATTGAAAATAGGAATCGATAAAATAGGCTTTTATACACCTCATTTGTATGTAGACATGAACAAACTGGCTGTCAGTAGAAATGTAGAACCCGAGAAATTTACAATCGGAATCGGCCAGGAAAAAATGGCAATTCCACCGCTAACTCAGGACGCTGTCTCACTTGCAGCAAACGCGGCCCTGAAAATATTAGATGACGATGATAAAGAGAAGATTGATTTTGTTATTTTTGGAACGGAGTCGGGGATTGATCACTCCAAATCAGCAGCGGTATATGTCCATCAATTGCTTGGGTTAAAACCACAAGCACGCGCCATTGAATTAAAACAGGCCTGTTATGGGGCAACTGCTGGTATCCAAATGGCTAAAGGGCATATCGCACTACATCCAGGAAGCAAAGTGCTGGTATTGGGATCAGATATCGCCCGTTATGGTTTGAATACCTCGGGAGAAGCTACGCAAGGGGCTGGTGCAGTTGCATTACTCATTAGTGCAGATCCAAAAATTATGGTTTTGGAAGAACATAATGCATACATGACCGCTGATATTATGGATTTCTGGCGGCCAATTTACGCTGATAAGGCATTTGTGGATGGAAAATTTTCCAATGAACAGTATATTGCGTTTTTCAATAACGTTTGGCGGCAATACAAAGAAAAGACAGGTCTGGAACTGCATGATTATGAAGCAATCTGTTATCACTTGCCATATACAAAAATGGGTAAAAAGGCGTTACGCACCATTTTGGATGAAGGAACAGAATCGGATCAGGAGCGATTAATGGACAACTATCAAATTAGTACCACGTATAACCGAATGGTCGGTAACATTTATACGGGGTCGTTGTATTTAAGCTTGTTATCGTTATTAGAACAAAAAGAAAGCCTGGAGGCGGGATCCAGAATCGGGTTATATAGTTACGGCTCGGGTGCAGTAGGTGAGTTCTTCAGTGGAATTTTGCAACCAAATTACCGAAAACACCTGCAAATAGACCAACATACCAAGCTATTTTCTGAACGTACCGAGGTAACTGTTCCTGAATACGAAGCCATTTTTGAGGAAACTTTACCCACGAATGATCGGAAGGTGGAATTGGAAATCGACCAGGATCCTGCAACCATTTGCTTTGCAGGTATAACGGATAATAAGCGACAATACATCAATAAATCAGCTAAATAACTGTAACAAATTAGTAGAACCATAGCGAGCGCCAATGCTATGGTTCTATTTTTATTCTTGGCAGGGTAGCGGTAAAAAGTATATAATAATGGTTACATTAATCGGAAAGATAGTTTGGCTATTACTATTTTAAAGAAAGGATAATCCCAATGGAAACAGCGACCCAATCATTACCGGAACATGAAATCCTGGCTATATTACGGGCTGCAGATGAAATTATTGCACAAGGCGGACGGACATTGCTTGCCAAAATCCTGAAAGGTTCACGAGAGAAAAAGGTTCTTGCACTGGAATTGGACAATGCCCAGTCTATGGTTATTTCAAACCGGAAAAAATGGAAGCGGTCAAGGAAAAAATTGAGTGGATGATCGATTATGATTTCCTTGATATTCAATATTCAGGGAAACTTCCGATGATTGTGTTCACGGAACGCGGCTGGTATATTGAACGGGATCGGCGTGCGGATGAATTTTTGGCTGAATGGGATAAGTGGATAGAAGAAGATCAACCAATACCAGATATGACCTACTTAAAGGATCGCAATCGAGGAATGATACTCTTGCTATTGAAAAAAGCGCAGGAATCGGGGGAAACTAAATATATCCCGTATCTGGAGGCATGGGAACAGGTTGACTATAAAAAGGTACGTGCGGAAATCAGGAAAACAATCGGCATGTTGAAATCTGGAGAACAGGTTGATCGTAGTGAAGCTTTGGAAAGGCAACAGGAATGGAACGAAGCATTAAAAGGATCTGCCCCACAGGATATACAGCTAAAGTGCTGGGAATGTGGTGATCGGTTTACCTTTTCAATCGGAGAACAAAAGTTTTTTAAAGACATGGGTTTTCAGTGGCCAAAACGATGTGAAAAATGCCGGTTGGAACGGAAATTTGGCGAATTATTTTGAAACAGTCTCAAAAGGAGAGGAGAATGAATGTGACGGCCGCAAAAGAAAAATTAGCAGAAAAGAAAGAGCAGTTACTTCAGCTTACAGGTGATTTTAGCAAAACGTATTTAAATGAGGAATATGAGGTGGTTGTAAAAAAGCTGATCGATAAAATGGCCAGAAAACGGGATATGCCATTTATTTCCGGAAAAATTGAAATTTGGGCCGCAGCCATTATTCATGCATTGGGGACGGTGAATTTTTTATTTGATGAGGATACGCACCCATATGCTTCTGTTACAGATATCAATGAATATTTTCATACAAATAAAAGTACTGTCTCGCAAAAGTCAAAAAAGATTCGCGATATGTTTAACATGTCCTATTTTGATAGTGAGTTTGCAACAGAGTCGGTTAAACAAGAGAATCCACTTAATAATATGTCAATGATAAATGGACTACTCGTTCCAAACGATATGATTAAGACAGATTTGGATGATGGGAATTAAGGGTAGCCGAAATCCTGGGTGTTACCATACAAGATAAAAGTGACAGTGAACGATTTGAATTGATGGAAGTAACGAACGAGCATTTGGGAAGGTACTACCGGTATTTGCAACAGCACTTGACTTTTCCTTTTCGAGCAACTTATGAAGGAGAAACGGGACCGCTTTCATTTACTGAATATGAGTTGAATTGTCTCCAGCTGGATCAAGAGATACAATTTGAAGAATTTTACGGAATCCTCGTTGAATGTAGGGAAGGAAGAAAGAAAACAATATGGGAATTAGCTGATATTGTAGTCGATGAGGAAAATGTAAATTATCAACTAATTGACGATTATCAAACATGGTTTTGGAATTATCGTTAGAATAGTGAAGCATGGTTAGGGAGAGAACTTGATGAATAAACCAGTAGAATCAGATGATATATGGGATGCAAACCTTTACGACGGGAAGCATGGATTCGTTTCCAAATATGGGAATAATGTCATCAATATATTGGAACCGAACATGGGAGAGTCTATTCTTGATCTTGGCTGCGGCACCGGAGACTTAACAAAAACGCTTTATGATCTCGGTGTCTATGTAACAGGAAAGGATAAATCAGCAAATATGATTGAACAAGCCCGGTTTAAGTATCCAGATATACCGTTTCAGGTTGGTGATGCTACAGCATTACCTTTTGATGAGACGTTTGATGCGATATTTTCCAACGCAACGCTTCATTGGATCAAGTCGCCGGAGAAGGCCCTGCAGTCGATTTATCATAGCCTGAAAAAAGGCGGTCGTTTTGTAGCGGAATTTGGTGCGAAAGGAAATGTAAAAACAATCACCAATTCTATTGAAAAGCAATTTGCTATGTTGGGACTAACTTATCAGCAGGAACGTTTTCCGTGGTATTTTCCAAGTGTTGGTGAGTATGCATCGTTAATGGAGCTGGTTGGGTTTAAAGTTGTCTATGCCAGTCAATTCGAACGTCCAACACCACTTGAAGGCGGGAACGGATTGAGAAATTGGATCGAGATGTTTGGCAAAATGATGTTTATCGGGTTGGAGTATGAAACAATCCAAAAGATAATTACGGGTGTGGAAAATGATTTACGGGATACCATGTTTCAAGATAATAGCTGGATTGCGGATTATGAACGGATCAGGGTCAAGGGAATAAAGGAGTGATCTACTTTAAAAGAAACAGGCTTCAGGAGGAAGTGACGATGAATAAATGGTTCCCGTATATATATGATATGGTAATGTTGCCGTTCGAACGTACCCGGTTCAAAGGGATTCGTAAAGCACTTGTCGGGAAAGCAGTGGGAAGGTTTTTGGAAATTGGAGCGGGAACAGGGCTGAATTTTCCATATTACTAT
The DNA here is from genome assembly GCF_040812445.1 of Lentibacillus sp. L22. NCBI lineage: Bacteria > Bacillati > Bacillota > Bacilli > Caryophanales > Bacillaceae > Lentibacillus > Lentibacillus sp. L22. Next base: position 72,703 of record NZ_JBFNXI010000001.1, read on the forward strand.
CAGGCGAAACACGTGGACGCGGTGGATCTGAATCCGCTGATGGAACAGCATGCCTTAAGACGCAAGCGGGCAGCCCTTGTACCAATTGAAACGCATGTAGTTGAGGCGGAAGCACTGCCATTTGCAGATAATACGTTTGATACAGTAATCGCAACCCTTGTTTTTTGTGCAATTCCAAACCCCGAACAAGCAATAAAAGAAATAACCCGCGTTAGCAAACCCAATGCGCAAATTTTACTATTCGAGCATGTTCGTATGGAGCAAAAATTCTTAGGGAAAATACAGGATTTGTTGACACCGGCTTGGAAAAAAATTTGTGATGGCTGTCACCTAAACCGTGATACATTAACTTTGCTACAACGGGACGAACTATCAATAAAACAAGTTGACCATATGTATAACGGCTTGTTTTTGGTGATTACTGTGACAAATGCGAAGTAGAATAAAAGCATCACCTTGGAATGATTTGATTAACAATAAGGGTTTGTTGTAACGCTCATTATTTGTTTTTTGTGAAAACGTCAACAGGCTGCCGGTAATCTGACAGCCTGCATTGCTTTGTATTTTTAAGTTTTACTTTCCAATGCACTGCTGGTGATTAACACCAGCAAGCGCCAACGATGATAAGAAGGATGAATAATACAACGATCAATGCAAATCCGCCGCCAGTACCGACATATCCACCGCCGTATCCGTATCCTCCACAACCACACATGTTACGACAACCGAAACCCATAATAAAATTCCTCCTTCATTTAATTAAAATTTTTATCTTGCCGTTTAATATCCATATCCTCCAACATAGGCTGCCAATACAATAATTAATAGGATAAACAACACAACGATTAAAGCAAATCCGCCACCATATCCTGCTCCTGCAAACAGCCTTGCTTATTCAAGTATCACCTCCATACTGCCTACAATCAATATATGTGAGCAGGTAGCGAATGTTAGGGACATTATCCCAAGTCCGCCTCTTTTTTGGGTGACTTTTTTCAAGACTAGCGTACATGCGTTTTTTATTGTGACTTTTCTGGTCATTATGTAATTATTTTGTGCGATGGTACTGGCTGGATTTATTTGACGAATGTAAAGAGCAAAGGGAAGCAACTTGGGATTATCTTGTGAGATACATAAATTGTGTGTTTTTAGTTAGGTGATTTTTTAAAGAGGGTGTCCAAAATTCATCAAATGATAAGGCGAGGCTCTTGCTTTTGATTTGGCGATCTTTGGACACGTGTTAAAACATGAAGCATAAAGGGGGGTTACAGAGTCAATAATCGATTTCCTCAAAGTCTTCTGGTTGTGGTGTTGGTTGCATTTGTTTTAACGTATTACTATCAGAAATTTCATTGTTAATTTCTTGATAGGATTTTACCTTACCAGCTTGTTTCTTTGCAGATTTTTTGTTTTCCTTGTCGTTATTCATTTTAATTATCCTTTCATGTATGGATTGATGGTTATTTTTTGTTGATTGAAAGGATTTATACACTTACAAAACAGCAATATCAATCATTTCAGTAAAAGCAATCCACTCACTGTCTTCCGCCGAAACCAATTTCAATTGCTGTCCGGGGACAATCTTTTCTATTTTCCCTGTTACAAAATGATCATGATAGGGATGAAAAAGTTCAATCCGTAAATCAAGATCCTGTTTCATTGCATCAGAAATAATTTGGGAAAACAAAGCCATTTGCTGTTCATCGATAATTGGCTTGGTTCGTTTGGTTAGTTCCTTTTGGTGTTTGCGAATGCGTGCTTTGTGCTCCGGCAGCATCATACGGCTGGATTCCCACATTAAATTTTGTCCAGGGGTTAATTTATTTGGGTTCATTTTTCGTCTTTTCTCCTTTTATTTATAGTGACCACCAATCTTCTCAGCCCGATCAAAAGCCTGCCCGGCATCAGTTAGGGAAGCTGCTCGAACAATGGCGGTTGGACCATATTTGTCGTGAATATAGTCCATCGCTTCTGACAAGTGCTCCTTTTTCAAGGAAAAATCAAAAAAGCTGAGCTGGAAAGGATCGGCCGGTTGCAGCTGTGATAGCGTAACGCCAACACTACGAACGGGCTGCCGATCCCAGTGCATACGGAATAAATATAGTGCAGACCGGAAAATATCCATCCCGAAATTGGTCAGCGTTGCGAGCTTTACTTGCCGATGAAATCCGGTCGGAAACGTCACATTCATCCCCCGAACCCCCACCGACACAGTATTGCCGCGATAGCCACCGGCACGGGCACGTCTGGCAACTTCTTCACTTAATTCCAATAAAACCACTTTAATCTCGTCAAATGTTTCGTAATCTCGGGGCAGCGTCATGTGATGGCCAACCGCTTTTTGGTGATCATGTGTCTTTGTCGTTACTGGAGCATTGTTAATTCCGTTGGCGGTTTGCCATAAGACCTGCCCATTGATGCCCCAGCGTTTGGTTAATGCATCCACAGAAAAGGTGGCCAGCTGCCCAATTTTTTGAATTCCCATCCGTTGCAGGTGTTGTTTCATCCGACTGCCGATTCCAAACATCTTACCAATTGGGAGTTCCCACATGGTTTCTTTCATATTGGATTGATCCAACTGAAAAATACCATCCGCGTTTTTCTTGGCAAAGGCATCACAGGATATTTTGGCCAACACTTTATTCGGACCAATACCAACCCGCGTATAAACACCCGTTTCTTCCATGATTTCCTGCTGGATTTTGCGGGCAATCGTAAATGGATCGCCAAAAAGTTTTTGACTTCCGGTGACGTCCAGAAACTGTTCATCAACGGAAAACACTTCAACCAAATCGGTATAATGCTCCAATATTTCGGTGATTTGGCAGGACACATCAATGTATCGCTGCATCCTCGGTCTGACAACAACCGCTTCCGGGCATTTATTTTGCGCTTCCCATAATGCTTCAGCTGTTTTTACGCCATATTTTTTTGCAATTGGGCAGGCAGCCAGTATAATTCCACTCCGCCGCTCCGGATCCCCCGAAACAATGACTGGTTTATCCTTCCACTCCGGATTTTCCGCTTTTTCTACAGAAGCATAGAATGTTTGCATATCCACCAAGAAAATAACGCGTTTCACGCCACAATCCCCCTCTACAGAAACTAAAGTTCGTGTATTTATTATATGCGAATATACGTTCTTTATTCAATGGTAATTTATAGAATGTGCGGTACGCGGATACTATGATAAAATGATTACAGAGTGAACAACACGCAGGAGATAAAAGGCAATGCCTCTACCTATAGACAACAAAAAGATTGGATGTGGAAAGATGACAAAATTTGGATTTATCCGGCATGGTGTAACAGATTGGAATCAGGAGCGTAGAGCGCAAGGAAGTTCGGATATACCCCTTAATAATGAGGGACGTGAACAAGCTGCAAAACTTGCGGAGCGTTTGCAAACAGAAGATTGGGACGTGATCTATGCTAGTGATTTGGCAAGAGCCAGAGAAACCGCTGAAATGATTGCGAATAAAATGAATGGTGTCACAATCCATTTCGATCCAAGGCTTCGTGAAGTTGGTGGAGGGCTAATTGAAGGAACAACGGAAAAAGAACGTATAGCAAAATGGGGTATCAATTGGCGAAATCTGGATCTGGAAAGGGAAAGCGATGATTGTGTTATGGCAAGGGGACAGTCTGTATTGGCTGAAATCCTTAGTGAGAATAACGGGAAAAATATATTGATTGTCAGTCATGGATCATTTATTAGGCGACTGCTCGGGGAATTGGTCCCGGATGATGATGTGGAAGAATCACTCGGCAATTGTTCATTGACCATCCTGGAGAAAAATGAAAACGGATGGAAATTGGAGCTGCATAATTGTACAAGGCACATAACCGCAGATTCATTACTTTGAGCACAGGATATTATACGGAATTAACGTTTGTGTATCAAAGGGAGTTAATATAATCGTCCCCTATTCTATTGTTGAGTGATAATAAAAATGTTACGCAGTCCGGATAACTAGCGCTGCTTAGTCCAATTTTCCATTCAAATCATGCATCTTTCCAATTGGGTTGTTATTGAAAAAAGGGATTTTGGGAATGAAGTAGAAGTGTGTGGTAAGGTCATTAAAAACAAGGGAGCTAACTAAGAAAATGGGTAATTGGGGAAAACAAATTCAAATTCCGGCAACTTATATGCGGGGCGGAACAAGCAAGGGGGTATTTTTTCTAAAAGATGATTTACCTACTGACCCGGTAATACGGGATAAAGTATTATTGCGTGTCATCGGAAGCCCAGATCCTTATGGGCAGCAGATCGATGGAATGGGAGGTGCAACTTCAAGTACCAGTAAGGTGGTCATTTTAAACAAAAGTGAACGTCCAGGATGTGATATAGACTATTTATTCGGGCAGGTAGCCATTGAGCAGCCCTTGGTTGATTGGAGTGGCAACTGCGGAAATCTTACTTCGGCCGTTGGTCCATTTGCAATATATAGAGGTTTGGTAGAAGCGCCAAAGAACGGAATAGTTACGGTTAATATTTGGCAGGAGAATATCGGGAAAAAAATCATAGCTCATGTTCCAATAGAGAACGGGACAGTACAGGAACTAGGGGATTTCGTACTTGATGGGGTAACCTTTCCGGCAGCAGAAATAAAATTGGAATTCCTTGATCCTGCTGGTGCTGATGAAAAGAGTACAGATGGTGGTGGGATGTTTCCTACAGGGAATCCACTAGATATCATTCATATCCCGGGTATAGGAGAAGTAGAGGCAACTTTAATTAATGCCGGGAATCCTGCTGTCTTTGTGGAGGCGTCTGCATTGGGGCTTAGAGGGACGGAGCTTCAGGATGATATAAATAGGAATGCAGACTTACTGAACCGTTTTGAGTTAATACGGGCTCATAGTGCAGTAATTATGGGTTTAGAGGAAAGCGTAGAATATGCTAAGAAGCGTCAGCACACACCTAAAATTGCATTTTTTGAAGAAGCAACTAGTTACACCACTTCGGATGGAAAAGAAGTACATAGGGATAATATCGACATTTTGGCGCGAATCCTTTCAATGGGCAAGCTGCATCACGCCATGACTGGTACAGGTGCAGTAGCAATTGCGGCTGCAGCTTCAATACCAGGGACTATTGTTAGCAAGATTTTAGGCGACGTTATGTCCGAACTTCGCTTTGGTCACCCGTCTGGTACTTTAACAGTAGGTGCCGAAGCTGCAAAGGAAGAAATCGGCTGGACAGTAAAAAAGGTTGTAATGAGTCGTAGTGCAAGAAGATTAATGGAGGGGTCCGTTCTACTACCTGATTTTAACGACCTTACCAAATAAGATAAGTTTTCGTTTTTTTAAATTATCCATGTAAACTACCTTCCGTAAACTGAAAGCATAAACATTAAAGGGGTGTTTGGGATGGGGATTGATTTTCACAATGAAAAGAATAAACATAGTTATGTGACAAGGAAAGTCGATGATACATGGCTATCAGCAATAACAGCACTCATTCAAGGACGGGTAATTAACAAGGCAGTGGATATTGGAACAGGCGGAGGGATATATGCAAAGGCACTTGCTGATTTGGGCATTCCCTCCATCACTGGCATTGACTTTTCGGAAGTCATGCTTGATGGAGCTGAGCAATATTGTCGCTTGTATGAACAAATCGAGTTCAAACTTGGAAATGCTTATAGTACTGGATTGTCAAGTGCATATACAGATCTGGTTTTGGAAAGAGCACTCATTCATCATCTTGATAATTTGGCTGCTTGTTTTTCCGAGGCCCATAGAATTTTGAAACCAAAGAGAATGCTGTTGGTACAGGATAGAACACCAGAAGATTGTCTCATCCAAGGAGATCATCATCATATTCGCGGGTACTTATTTTCTTTATTTCCGCATCTTGGAGAGATCGAGACAAAAAGAAGATATGCTTCCACCACCGTTAAAGCTGAACTGATAAATGCGGGTTTCCACTCCATAAATGAAATAAAGCTTTGGGAAATACGAAAAACGTATGCGAACAAGGAACAGCTGCTCAACGATATTAAATCACGAAATGGACGTTCGATTCTCCATGAGTTATCAGATCAACGGGTGTTGCAATTTGCTGATCATGTAAACCAATTGATACAAGAAGATGGTCTAATTGTAGAAAAAGATCGATGGACGATTTGGGCGGCGGAGAAATGATCCGATGATAGAATAGAGTGGGAGATTCCATCATACATAATCGCTTAACAACAAGACGTTATAGTATCAGACAATTAGAACTGGAATAGATAATCTTAATTACTAAGCACATTATAGTTTTCAGAATTATTCATAAATAAACAAAAAATTAGAATATGGATTGGGTTAATTGCTAGTCTCATCATATGCATTTACGGTGTTTATGGACTAATGACAAGTAGTTCGATATCGAGTTTGTCATTTATCCCTGTTATTCTAGCTATAGGTGGTCTCATTAGTTTCATCGCGAACGCTAGTTAATTGTCAGTGGTACCGGCACTACAGTTAACATCTTAAGATCGTGGATTAAAGTCTGGTTTACAATGGCCTGATTCGTGGTATAATAACCTTAGAAGTTCATACAATAGGAAAAACCGCCCCATGCTGTAACATGGAGCGGTTCCAATAGACTAACCCCATTCAAGGGTTGGCACAGTGAAGCAATAATCCCTCACGGCCTGGCTAAAGTACATGAGGGATTATTTTTTGTCATTTTTATCGGACATGATAAAGGCAATTAACATGCCGAACGAAATCATCAGCGTTAATACACTTTCCATATCCATAGGCACCACCTCCCTTCAAAGGGGAAATCAATTGAAGGTAACGTGTGCCATTCTCTCATGCGAAACCAGTCTATTGTTATGTTTAGTATAACATAATCGATTGTTTGTTCCTATAACAAGTTTGGGATTTATCGGAAATCTCAAACTTGCACAACTTGGGAGGCGGCGCACTGAAGTCGGGACAGAGAGTGACAAAGTCGGGAGAGAGTGCCCGAATTTGGGTAGGAACTGCTACTCATTCAGCTTACAACCATGTCTAACAAATAAAAAACAGGATTACCACAAAAACCATGGCAATCCCGCATAAAAATTACCGATGGTTCGTATATTGAACTGGTTTGGTAATAGCTTGTAGTGCCCGATATTTTTCTTCAGTAAGTACTGCAGACGAGTCCATTGCAGTATTTTCCGCAAGCTGTTCCTCTGAGCTTGCCCCAAATACAGCACTTGCAACTGCTGGGTGATGGAGTACATATTGAAGTGCTGCAGTATTGAACGAGGTGTCCTTGCCAATCACATTTTTTATTTCATCATAAATCTTTACTAATTCCTCATACGTATAATCTAAATATCCATCCCGTGATTTACGTTCGATTTGTTTTCTTCCATTCTTACTTAAGATCCCTTTCGCTAATGGCCCGCGGGCAAGGATGCTAATGTGGTTTTCCGCCAGCAAGTCCAATACTTCTTCCTCGGGACGGCGATCCAGCATGCTATACTGCATCATCACTGCATCGATATGGGACCGTTTGACATATTCCCGGATGACGTTTGGACGAATCGATGATATTCCATACGCACGAATGAGCCCCTCTTGTTTTAGTTGTTCAAAAGCCTCAATGGATTCATCAATTGGATCATCGATGGTACCGCCGTGCAACATATAAAAATCGATATAATCAGTGTTCAATCGTTTTAAGCTATCCTTTAGACCTGCTTTAATATGTTCTTTGGATGGATCCCAGTACCAGTCTTTGGTATCACGGTTAAAATGATTGCCAACCTTTGATGTGAGAATAATTTCTTGCCGCTTTCCTTTTATTGCTTCACCGACAATTTCTTCATTCAAACCAAAATTGTATAAGTCAGCGGTATCCAGATGATTGACGCCTGCCGCTAATGCTTTGTCAATAATTGTTTGGGCTTTGGCTTGATCTGTCCCTAATGACATGCAGCCAAGTGTTAGCTCGGATACATATATGTCTGATTTACCTAATCGGTTTTGCTTCATATTAATTCCCTCCGTTTTCCATTCGTAATTCCATTGTAAAAATAGACATGCACAAACTCAAGTTTTTAAATGTGGTAAAATGGGGAGTAGCTTATAAAATGAAGGTGATCATATGAAAAAATTTGAAGAGAAAACCATTCAAACAAAACAGATATATAATGGAAAAGTGGTCAAGCTACAAGTGGATGATGTTACATTGCCAGATGGAAAGACTGCCAAGCGGGAATTAATCAAACATCCTGGAGGGGTGGGGATTATTCCAATTACCAAAGACAAAAAAATTGTGATGGTGGAACAATATCGGAAACCGTTGGAAAAATCGCTGGTGGAAATCCCCGCTGGCAAGCTGGAGGCAGGAGAAAAACCGGAAGTAACAGCGGTAAGGGAGTTGGAAGAAGAAACAGGATTTACAACCAGCAGCCTCAAGCTTGTTACCTCTTTCTATAGCTCGCCGGGATTTGCCGATGAATTAATGTATATTTATTTAACGGACAAGCTGGAACCGCTTAAAGAAAAAGTGGCTGGTGACGATGATGAATTTGTTGAACTCGTGGAATTAACTTTGGATGAAGCAAAACAATATGTTAAGGAACAACGAATTCATGATGCCAAGACAAACTATGCAATTCTGTATTTAGAAATGTTGGAGATGATGTAAACCATGTTACAAGCCTATTTTGCTGATATGCACATTCATATTGGCCGGGATATGTACAATAAACCAGTGAAAATAACCGGTGCGAAAAGCCTGACATTAACGAACATATTAAAAGAGGCCAGTAGAAATAAGGGGATTCAAATGGTCGGAGTCATTGATAGCCATGCCCCCGCGGTGCAACAGGAGATCAAACAATTAATGGAGCAGGGTTCCGCTTATGAATTGGACAATGGCGGGATCCGATTTGAACAGGTAACCCTACTATTGGGCTCGGAAATTGAATTTTATGATGAAAACTGTAAAGGCCCCATTCATGTTCTCTGTTTTCTCCCAACTCTGGATATGATGGAACGTTTTTCCGAGTGGCTGACAACCAAGATGAAAAATATTACATTGAGCTCGCAACGTTATTATGGAACCGCAAAGGAACTGCAATATAAAGTCAAAGAACTGGAAGGCATTTTCATCCCGGCCCATGTGTTTACTCCGTTTAAAAGTATGTATGGCAAAGGGGTACACCAATCATTAACCGAGGTATTTGATCCTGATTTAATCGATGGAATTGAACTTGGGTTAAGTTCAGATACCGATATGGCGGATCAAATCAGCGAATTACATGACTATACCTTTGTCTCCAATTCGGATGCCCATTCCCTGGCGAAGATTGCCAGAGAGTATCAGGAAATTTTGATGGAAGAGCCATCATTTCAAGAATTTGATTGGGCACTACATGAAGTGGACGGACGAAAAATCACCAAAAATTTTGGGATGAATCCGCAATTGGGTAAGTACCACACAACCGTTTGCAGTAATTGTTTAACACAAGTGACGTATAAAACGGAACAATGTCCAAACTGTGGATCGAAAAAAATTATCAATGGCGTATTTGACCGGATTCAAGAATTAGCAGATGCCAAGGAAGTAACAAGGGAGCGCCCGCCGTATCTGTATCAGGTTCCCTTGGAATATTTGCCAAAACTAGGTCCAAAAACATTCCAAAAACTATTAGATCGTTTTCAAACCGAGATGTATGTCATTCATCATGCCACATTGAAAGAATTGCAAGAAACGGTTCCGGAAAAACTAGCAAATGCGATTATGCAAATGCGAGAAGGAAAGCAGACGATTCATGCAGGCGGCGGTGGCCGATATGGAAGTATTGCCCAATCGAATGACAGTTAAATGACGGTCCGGACAAAGGTCTACTACTCCGGACTGTGTAGCCAATCCGGAAAAAGAAGACTATTAAAAATGTAAATATGGTATTATTATCAGGAATTCTTCATAGATTTTATTATAAGGGCGTGTCTAAAAAATTATTACGTTCATCTTAAAATCGAATGGAGGATTCCGATGTACCAAAAAAGAACGCTAGCTGTAAATCACATAAAGGAACATGCAGCAATATATCTGTTTATGGTTATTTTGTTTCTAACTGGTATCGTTTTTGGTGCAATTATCGTAAACAGTATGAATTTTGTCCAAAAACAGGATTTGTTTTTTTATTTGGAACGTTTTTTTGGGCAAATTACCGATAAAGACCAGATTGCAGGCGCAGATATTTTAAAGGAAAGTTTCTTTTATCATACCAAGTATTTATTGCTTTTGTTTGTGTTAGGGCTGTCTGTCATCGGGTTGCCGGTAGTTTGGATTTTATTGTTTGTCAAAGGTTTGGTAGTCGGTTTTTCGGTAGGGTTTATTGTAAATCAGCTTGGCATGAAGGGATTGGCACTTGCATCGATTGCAATTGCGCCGCAAAATATTCTAGTCATTCCCATTTACATTATTGCCGGAAGTCTATCGATGATCTTTTCCCTGACCCTATTAAATAAACTTTTTTCCAATAAATTGTCCCAGCCGATTTTACAACCATTTGGCAGATATGTTACTGTTTTTTCCTTATTATTGGTTTGTTCCGTCGCTGCTGCCGGTATGGAAGCTTTTGTCAGTCATGGAGCCATGGAAACATTACTCAAATCCCTTTATAAATAAAAGTAATTATTATATAATAATAATTATTGATAGCAATTTAAAATGATTATACTTTGACACCTGTTTTCCTAATGCATATAATGAAGATGGGAAGAGGGAGGGGGATTATGCATGGCTATGGAACACCGGATTGATCGGATCAAAAAGCAACTCCATGCACAAAGCTATAAGCTTACTCCACAACGGGAAGCGACGGTAAGGGTATTGTTGGAACGCGAAGAAGATCATCTGAGCGCTGAAGATATCTATTTGCTTGTAAAAGAAAAGGCACCAGAAATTGGGCTTGCTACAGTTTATCGCACATTGGAGCTATTATCGGAACTTAAAATTGTTGATAAAATAAATTTTGGTGATGGCGTTTCTCGTTATGATTTGCGTAAAGAAGGCGCAGAACATTTTCATCATCATCTTGTCTGTATTGAATGCGGAGCAGTAGAAGAAATTGTTGATGATTTGTTGCAGGATGTAGAGAAAATCGTTGAGAATGACTGGGGTTTTCAAGTCAAGGACCATCGTCTTACCTTCCATGGTATCTGCAAAAATTGTCAAAAAGTTGCTGTGAAGTCAACATAGATTGACATGTTCTTTTTTTGCTACATACCCATGGTTCGGCGGAAATGAAAAAAGAAAAGAATGAGGTGAACTGTCCATATTTTGGGCGGTTTTTTTGTGCCTTTGAAGGATTACCCGATTGTCCAGGTTTTTGATATGTGTCTATATTTCCCATAAAGATAACACATACTAACCTTAGAAGAGGAGGGTTAGTTGGTGTTTTTGTTTATTGGGAAAGCGGTCATATTGTACATTCTGGCAATCGGTGTTATCCGGCTAATGGGGAGGACTGCTTTTGCGCAATTAACAGCGCATGATCTGACAGGTCTTTTCTTTGTTATTACATTGGCAATGGGGCCGTTAGCAAATGATAAATTGAGCTATGCCATTGGCGGATTAATCGCTATTGGTGTGCTTCATATCGTTTTTTCCAAACTTGCACTTGTCAATTACCTGAATAAACTATTCATTGGCAAGCCGACATTGATTATCAAACATGGTAAACTAATCAAGGAAAATTTAAAGCAATCTCATTTTACCCTGGCAGGTGTGCTGGCTACGCTTCGTGAAAAAGGCTATCCCGACTTGACCCTGGTTGAATTTGCGATAATTGAACCGAGCGGGGAGATTAGTATTATACCGAAACAAGCGGCTACACCGGTAACTCCCGAACAATTAGGGATCGAAACAGCATATCAGGGTATCCCAGTGGCTGTTATTGTCGAGGGGAAGATCCAGTATCGTAACCTGAAACATATGAATAAGGATGAACAATGGCTGAAGAAAGAATTAAAATCCGCCGGTCAACCAAATCATGAGACTATTTTTTATGCGGCTGTACGTGACAAAGATGATCATTTGCTGACCATTGATTATGGTAACGGATAAAACAGATAACATCACGCAAAATATATACCAGAAGGACATTATTTTCCTGATTACCCCAAAGGAGCGATCATTTTGCAGCCAAAACAGACTGTATTGGAACGTTATCAGCAGCAACAACTCATGCAACAGCAACTAAATGGTTTACAGGTACAAATGCAAACGAAGCAGCAGCCATCCCCAAACCAGCAACGGCTGCAGCAGATTTTTCAAGCAACACATAACGCCTTGCAACAGGCGCATCAATCGGTTCGACAGGCCCAGGCAGCCAATCCGCAACAAGTTCAACTACAAGCTGCTGAACAAAGTCTGCAGCAGGCAACTCAACAGCTGAAACAATTAAAAACATCTGCCCCTGAACTTTCTTTGGCGTTACCCAAAGAGACCCAGCAACAACTAAAACAGCTTGATCAGCAAATCCAGCAAGCAGCACAAACCTTGAACTTGGTAAAAACATCCATGCAATAAGGAATTCCCGGTTACATATGCATGGTGCAGTCTTTAATTATCTGGTAATCCGCTGTTGTATCCACATCAAAAAAAGCCCAGGGGTCGGAAAAATGAACAAAACGTCCTTTTGCTGATTCATGCTGTAGCAATTGGCGGGCCCCTTGATCACCTTGTAATTGGAATAGTTTTGGGAATATACTGCTGGTAAACAAAATTGGCGGTCGTGTTATACCAGAAAAGGTTGCCGCAACAAATAATAAATCTGGGTTCTGTCTATGCTGTTCAATCAGTTGATTAATCATCCTCGTGGAAATGAATGGCTGGTCGGCTAAAAGAACCATGGCCGCCTTCATATGGAATTTTCCTGCGTAATGCAGGCCACATTTTAATGAATACGATTGGCCCTTGCCGGCATCTTTACATGCAACATGAACCCATTTTCCTTGGTACGTCGAGAGCCAGTCATTCGGTATCCAATTAAGCCTATCCGTCGTATTGGTCACAACAATTACCCGGTCCAGGGACGATTGTAGGGCAGTACGAAGGGCAAAACTACCCAGTGATCCATTCTTCCCAAGTGGCTGATGCAGTTTATTCTTGCCAAAACGTCTGCTTCTGCCTGCTGCTAGATAAATGGCTGCTATTTCGTCTCGTGTCACCGGCTAACCTCTTTTCATACGATTTTTCTCGTTTAACCTGAACCATGTCAGCAACAATGCTAATAGCGATTTCTTCAGGGTCCTTAGCCCCAATTGCCAGTCCTGCGGGAGAATGAACGTGTTCTGGTATGTTTTTTCCATGCAAGAGCCTGGAAGTACGTTTACGTGGACCGAGAATGCCAAAGTAGTTTACCTGTTGACTGGACAGTGATGCAAGCAGTTCTTTGTCCTTTTGAAAATCATGGGTCGTAATCATAATGGAATCGGTTGGCCAGAAATCCAGTTCTTTTACCATTTCCGGAATGGATGGGATCTTGATAAAACTTGCATCCGGAAAATCCATTTTGTTCAGCCTTGCCAGCCGCCAGTCCCAGATGATTACCTTAAAATTGGTTTTAGCTGCTACAGCTGCCAAAGGAATGACATCAGGCCCTGCTCCAAAAATAAACAGGCGGGGTTGTGGTTCAAAACGATGAATAAAGATATGGCTACCCAAATTTTCCATATATTGCAGACGTGATTTGTTCGCGTGACGTGCAATTTTGTTCAATTGATGTGACATGGCATCACGATGGCCAAACATATGCTGATCCTTCGACACATAGAGCGTGCGAACAGACGAAGGATCTTTTTCAAAAATCTTCATTGCTACTACTGGAATGCCCTGATGAAGATAAGCCCTTAATGTAAGTAAATCCTTGTAGTTTATAGAATTCACCTTTTCCAGGAGAATATGGATTTTTCCGTTACAACCAGCACCGCGACCCCAGGATAAGTCGTCCTCGGCACTTGTATCATAGACAAATGTCTGATTTTGAACCGATGACGTTTGCATCAGTTCAGTCGCCCGAATTGCCAAATCAGTTTCCAAACAGCCTGCACTAATGATGCCTATTTGCTTTCCATTTGCGGAAAACAGCATCGATGTTCCTTCTTTTTGGTATGCTGACCCTTCTACATGAATAATTGTCGCTAACACACTTTGCTCATCCGAATTTGCGATTTCATCAAGCATTTCAATAATATGAGCCATTTTTGTTTTTCCTCACATTCAACATGCTTTTTACAGCCTCCTTGATTTCCTGGTATCCAGTACATCGGCAAATATTGGATTCCAGCCATTCATCAATTACTGCATCGTCCGCATCAGGGCAATTTTCGATGAGGGCATAACTATTAAGTACATATCCGGGTGTACAATATCCACATTGAATCGCCCAATTTTTGATGAAATCATTTTGCACAGTCTGGTCAAGTAATCCTTCAATCGTTGTAATTTGATGATTGACTGCTTCTACAGTTAGTATGTGGCAGGAATTAATGGGAGTGCCATCGATAAGAATGGTACATGTGCCGCAATCGCCATTCTCACACCCGGGCTTTGCTCCCATCAGTCCCAGTTGATCGCGTAATGTATATAGAAGTGTCTCTGCATTGCGTACATATAGGTTTTTTTGCAGACCATTAATGTTTAATGTAACCAAGTTTCCTTGTGCTGCTTTCATCGTCAGGATACCCCCTTGCTACGTTGCAATAATTTCGCCAGTTCCTGTGCCAGCACAAATTCCCGGTATTCCCGTGATCCATGCATGTCGTTATGCGTTGCACCCGGCAGATGGTTTAGTACCTGTTGGATTCTTGTTTGCTCCGAATGGGAGGTGTCATTTAATACCAACTCCAATTGCTCCGTTCGAAAAGGGAAATCACATACACCGCTAAGTGCAACCCTTATTTTTCCGTCCACTTTCATGGAAGCGAGAGAGACAATCGGATAGTTCACATTGGAATGTTTTGTTTTTTTGCTGCTCCAGTATGGATAGTTGGAAAATTGACCATCCGTGATGATCTGGATAAGAAATTCTCCATCATTCAGTTGTACGCCGTTCTGATAGATTTTATGAATGGAAGTTGTTCTGATCCCCTTTTTTTCCGCAATGACAACCTCGCTGTCGGCTAACAGAAAAGGAAGAAGGGCCTCCCGATAACATAGATGCCCGGAAATATTGCCGCCAATTGTTATTTTGTTGCGGGCAGTTCGGTGTGCAATCGCACGTGAAACGTCTGACAGTAAGGGAAATAGGTTGGAATCAGCAATGGTTGTCAATGTAACAGCTGAACCAATCACAAGTTGATTTCCGTTGAACTGAAATTCATTGCAATCAGGGATTCCTTTTAAATCGATGACTGCATCCACTTGGATCTCATGCATTCGGGCCCGGCTAATAAATTCTGTGCCCGCATAGTAGTGGGGTATTTTCCCGTTTGCCTGCAAATCGTAAAATAGCGTGACCGCTTCCTGTATGGTTGTTGGTTTATAATATTCAAAATCAAAGGCTATCATTAGCTTCCTCCTCTTTTCCGCCAAATCAGTTCAGGTACCAGGGGAAGCTGGTTCATATTCGTACCACAGGCAAGTGATAAACTATTGGCTAAAGCGCCGGCCATACCGATGACCCCATATTCGCCAATCCCGCGGGCTCCGAATGGTCCATCGACAAGTGGTGTTTCCACGAAATCAACAAGGTATTCCGGGGCTTCACTGAATCGCAGAATATCATAGGATCTTAGTTTCGGATTAAGTACCTTTCCATTATCATCAAAGGTAAACGATTCTCTGGATGCCCAGCTTAGTCCCAGATACATACCACCACGCATTTGCCCAATTGCCGCGTTTGGATTAATCACTTTTCCAGCATCAAGGACAGTTGCTGCTTTGAGAATTTTGTATGTGCAATCGAGTGGGTCGAATTCGATTTCGACCGCTTGCGCACCAACTGTCCATTGCGGTCCCGGTTTACCAAAACCAGTTTCCGGATCCAATGGTGTCAAATGCCGCACAACATGAGACCCTTCACCAATGACCAAACCACCGATGGAATTACCATTTGGATATTTGTATGAATTCGCGACATCCTTGATCTTTATTCCATACTCAGGACTATCCTTGATAAAAACCATCCCATTTGCCACATCGAGATCATCAGGTAAACACTTTAGTACAATTGATGCGGTATTTTTTAATTGTTTGATTACATCTTCAGCTGCGGCGATCACGGCTCGTCCAGCCAAATAGGTTGTACTGCTGGCAACCGTTTTCCACTGATGCGGATCATATTGGGTATTTACTTCCATGGTCACATGAATTTTTTTCATATCCATTTTCAATCGTTCAGCCAGGATTTGTGCCAGCACCGTTTTTGTCCCCTGGCCAAGTTCCACGGCAGCACAATTCAAATTCACGCTCCCATCGCGATTAAAGGTGAGAATCACGCCGGCTGTTGCATTTGGCGGCGTACTCGAGGTTTTCCAAAATGAACTGATTCCTTTTGTTCGTATTTTACCGTCATTTGTTGTAATCTGTTGTCCTTCATCCCAATTGATAAGCTGTTTTAACTTTTTTATACATGAAGATACATCACCAATATTGCTGGCATTTAAATGGGTTTGGGTTGGTGTTGTATCACCTGGCTTGATAGCATTTGCCAATCGTAATTCAAGGGGATCCATATTTAACTTTGCGGCAAGTATGTCCATGGCTCGTTCCATGACAAATGTTAATTCATTGTGTCCAAAGCCTCGAAATGAGGTGGCATATGGATGGTTTGTATAAACACAATGGGAATCACAGGTGACATGATCAATTCGATAAGGGCCGGTGCAATCGACGGCACCAGCCTTACTCATGCCGGCACCCATGTCGGAATAGGCTCCGCTGTCAAACAAAAATTCGAAAGCGGCTGCTTTTAATTTCCCGTCGCTGGATGCACCAAGTTTTACCTTCGCCTCCAATCCGATATGAACGGGTGAAGTGATTAAATCTTCTTCCCTTGAATTTTGGATTTTTACCATTTTCCCTCCAACAGCTCGGGAGGCTACATAGGCCAGAAATTCAAGTTGTACGGTTCCTTTTCCGCCGAATGCGCCACCGAGCATGGGCGTATGCACCGATATTTTCCCTGCGTCAATATTGAAAAACTGACTGAATAATTTTTTGATATAAAAAGGCCCCTGTGTTGAGGAATAAATCATAACTCGATCATCGGGAAGAATTTCCACCCGGGCGACTCTTGTTTCCAGTGCTGCATGGTCAGACGGCGAGAAGGACAAATCTGTTTCAATGGTTATATCACTTTCATTCCAGCCGGTTTCCATATTGCCTTTTCGGATTTTGGTCAGGTTGGCAATATTGGAGTCGGGTATTGCATGGACTCCTTCCACTTGAACTTTATATGTACCTAAATCCTCGTGAATTAACGGAGCATTGGGCAGGATCGCTTCACCAGGAGAATTGACAACAGGCAGTTCCTCATAGTCTATGTGAATAAGATTTGCAGCCTGTTTTGCATGCTGGATAGTATCGGCAACTACCATTGCAACCGGTTCACCGTAATAACGAACCTTTTTCTGTGCTAAAATAGGCCTGTCAGCAAGCAATGGACCAACAAGCAGTGGTACTTCCTCACCGGTTAAAATAGCCTGCACGCCGGGAACTTCCCAAGCTTTTACTGTATCAATAGATTTAATTTTGGCATGCGCGTAATCACTTGTATGTAAGGCCGCATGCAGGACTCCTGGGATAGAAATGTCTCCAGTATATTTTACCCGGCCAAATGCTTTATCCGCAGCATCGATCCGTTGCACATCCTTCCCGACAACGGAAAAATTCTCTTTATTCATCTCCACACACCTCGGATTTCAGACTATAGATTGTAGTATTTGCCACTCCAATTTCATTTATACAATGTACGGTCACTCTAATTTACAAATGGGCGAAAATAGCGTATTTTAAAGGTATGGTTCGTTTAGAATGTGGTCTTTACTAATCTCATGTTTACGTTAGCAAAATGGTCCCATTTGCGTTTTCTTATTGCTTCTATGTATATTGTTCTACTTTTTTGGCATATCTTTTAAATAAGATAGCTTTAATTTAGAAGGGGACATGCCTTGTGAAGCAAATAATATGGGACACATTAAAGATTTTCGTTATTTTTGTTGCATGCACGTTTTTGTTTTATTTTGGACTTCAGGCGATGCATACTGAATATGAACAAATCCATCGTTATGATGCACCTGAAGGACCATCTGTCAAAGTATTTAAGACCGACAACCGTTTCATTGATCGATTGCATTTATTTTTTCGATTAGGAGAGTAATAGTCATGTTGGAATCACAATTGGAAGATTTCTTTCATCATTTGAAAATCGAACGGGGATTGTCGGATAATACGCTAAAGTCGTATCATCGGGACTTACAACAATATTTGCATTACATCAAAACTGCTACAGGGATGGTACAATGGGAGGCTGTCAAGCGAAGGGATATCACGGGATTTCTTTATATGTTAAAGGACAATGGTAAATCTGCTGCCACCATCGCAAGAATTCTGTCATCCATTCGCCTGTTTCATCGTTTTTTAATTAATGAACAACTTGTTACCCATGATGTATGCCTACACATTGAAACCCCCAAACAGGAAAGAAAACTGCCGGATGTTCTATCACCTGCCGATGTGGAGGCGTTGCTTTCCATCAGTGGCAATACGCCATTGAAAATACGAAATAAGGCGATGCTTGAGTTGTTATACGCGACGGGACTGCGGGTTACAGAGTTGATTACCATTCCGATTAGTGATCTTCATTTAACCATGGGATTTGTTCGCTGTTTGGGAAAAGGAGCGAAAGAGCGAATTGTTCCGCTTGGTGATCTTGCCAAAGACGCGGTCCAGGAATACATAGACGATGCCCGCAGCAAATTGGTTAAACATCAGGACACAAAAGCATTATTCGTCAATCAGCATGGCAGGCCTTTAACACGGCAAGGCGTTTGGAAGATTTTAAAGCAGGCAGCCAGGGATGCTGGTATTACCAAAAAAATAACACCGCATACACTGCGACATTCCTTTGCGACCCACTTGTTGGAAAATGGTGCTGATTTGCGATCGGTTCAGGAAATGCTTGGACATGCAGATATTTCTACTACGCAAATTTACACGCATGTGACAAAAGCTAGATTAAAAGATGTCTATAATATGTATCATCCACGGGCGTAATAGTTCGACTATTGTCCGACAATTCCAAAGACGATATAAAACGAAGCCAGAAGGGGAAACTCTTATTTCTATCTTCATTCCGTTGTGCACATACGAATGAAATCACACATAGTCGCGTTGCTAGTGACAAAATAGACATAATTAAAATATAAACAGGGAAGATAATACTGGGAGGTTTGATCATGAATCAATTTAAACGGGTATTTTTAATTGTTCTGGATTCGGTCGGGATCGGCGAAGCACCAGATGCGGCCAAATTTGGTGATCAAGGTGCGGATACACTTGGTCATATTGCGGAGCGGATGCATGGGCATGGGCTTCATATGCCAAATATGGGTAAATTGGGGTTAAGTAACATTCGAGAAATTGATGGGGTAGAAAAAGCAGCTACACCATTAGCCTGTTATACAAAAATGCAAGAGGCATCTAATGGAAAAGATACGATGACCGGTCATTGGGAAATTATGGGGTTGAACATCCAACAGCCGTTCCGGACATTTCCTGATGGTTTTCCACCTGAATTAATCAATGAACTGGAAGCAAAAACAGGCCGGAAAATAATTGGTAATAAGCCTGCTTCCGGAACAGCTATTATTGAAGAACTTGGCGAGGACCATATGAAAACGGGTGACCTGATCGTTTATACGTCAGCCGATTCCGTGTTACAAATAGCCGCCCATGAAGAGGTAGTTCCGCTTGATGAACTTTACCGGATCTGTGAAATTGCCCGGGAGCTGACATTAGATGAACGATACATGGTTGGGCGAGTGATTGCCAGACCATTTGTTGGCAAGCCAGGGGCATTTGAACGCACTCCCAATCGGCATGATTATGCACTAAAACCATTTGGACGGACAGTAATGAATGAATTAAAGGACAGTGGTTATGACGTGATTGCCCTTGGGAAAATTTCCGATATTTATGATGGGGAAGGAGTTACCGAAGCAATTCGGACGAAAGACAATGAAGATGGCATGACCAAAATAGTGGAATCTATGGATAAGGACTTTACCGGAATCAGTTTTTTAAATTTGGTTGACTTTGATGCCAAATATGGTCATCGACGTAATCCAAAAGGATATGGGGAGGCGTTAGAAGCATATGATGCCAGACTTCCAGAAGTTTTGCATAAACTGACTGATCAAGATTTGCTGATAATTACAGCTGACCATGGGAATGATCCAATTCATCATGGAACTGATCATACGCGTGAATACGTTCCATTGCTTGTTTATCATATCGGCAGTAAACAAGGCAAAGAGCTGCCATTACGAAAAACCTTTGCAGATGTTGGTGCAACCATTGCCGATAATTTTGACATAAAAATGCCAGAGCATGGAAAAAGCTTTTTGGGTGACATTTGATCAACAGACAAATATGAATTGGAAATCGGTTATTCCCTGATTTCCAATCGATACATAATTTCCATCTTGACAGACGAGAGTAATTTAAGGATGAATCGAGGGGTTTATATGAGAATGTATGATATCATTGAAAAAAAACGCGATGGTGGGGAATTAACTGAAGCAGAGATTCGTTTTTTTGTTGAGGGATATACCAAAGAAGACATTCCTGATTACCAGGTTAGTGCTCTATTAATGGCGATTTACTATCAGGGCATGACCCCGGAGGAATGTGCTACCTTAACATCAGCAATGGTTGATTCTGGAGATAAAATCGACCTTTCTGCGATTTCCGGGATAAAGGTTGATAAACATTCCACTGGTGGTGTAGGCGATACTACCACATTAGTCCTGGCACCACTGGTTGCTTCATTAGGTGTCCCGGTTGCAAAAATGAGTGGGCGCGGATTGGGACACACTGGCGGAACCATTGATAAACTGGAAGCTATCCCGGGATTTCATGTGGAATTGACAGGCGATGAATTTATTGAGTTGGTTAATAAGAATAAGGTGGCCGTTGTAGGACAAACCGGTAATTTAACACCTGCTGATAAAAAACTGTATAGTTTACGGGATGTGACCGCTACAGTGGATTCTATTCCACTGATCGCCAGCTCAATCATGAGTAAAAAAATCGCCTCCGGGGCTGATGCGATCGTGTTGGATGTGAAGACGGGTGCAGGTGCCTTCATGAAGGACCTGGCAGATGCCAAGGAACTGGCGCATCAAATGGTTTCCATTGGCAATCATGTAGGCAGAAAAACGATGGCCGTCATTTCAGATATGAGTCAGCCACTTGGCAGAGCAATCGGAAATGCATTGGAGGTTCAGGAAGCCATTGAAACACTTAAAGGTAATGGACCAACAGATTTAACCGAATTATGTTTCACACTTGGCAGCCAAATGGTCGTTCTAGCCAACAAAGCAGATAATCTTGATGACGCCAGGTTAAAACTAAAGGAAAGTATCCAAACTGGTAAAGCCTTGGCACAATTTAAAACCTTCATTGCCTCCCAAGGTGGAGACGCAAGCGTAGTGGATGACCCAACACTACTACCGGCAGCTGCCCAAAAAATCGAGTTAAAGGCGAAGAACTCCGGCACGATTCAAAGTATTATCGCAGACGACATTGGTACGGCAGCGATGATGCTTGGGGCTGGACGGGCGACAAAAGAATCAGATATTGATCTTGCAGTAGGTCTTGTACTTCACAAAAAAGTTGGTGATAGTGTCAAGGCGGGAGAAACTTTGGTAACGATCCATGCGAATCAAGAGCAGCTCGATGAGGTGAAAGAAAAATTGTATACAAGCATTACCATTGCTGAGCACCCGGCAAAAGCGCCATCTTTGATTTACGATATGATAACTGAATGATATTTCACAGACAACGGGCACATCATCCAGATGATGTGCCCGTTGTCTATATCGGTGCTAATCTTCAATTTTTCGGTACATACCATCATTAATTACCGAAAAACAGATGCCATTTCAAGTTATAAAAACAATGCTTCCTGTCAATCCTAGAAATATATTGACTCTTGGAGGTAAGGCTATGAAAAAGAATGTTTTTTTGATTAGTATGGTTATGACTTTATTATGGTTCTCTAGTTTGTCTGTTTTTGCCGCAGAGAAAGGAACGGATAAATCCAAGGAATCCCTTGA
Source organism: Lentibacillus sp. L22 (assembly GCF_040812445.1). Lineage (NCBI taxonomy): Bacteria > Bacillati > Bacillota > Bacilli > Caryophanales > Bacillaceae > Lentibacillus > Lentibacillus sp. L22. Next base: position 94,999 of record NZ_JBFNXI010000001.1, read on the forward strand.
TCTTGCTCCCGATGCAAAATCGGCTATCCTGATTGAGCGGGATACTGGAAAAATACTATTTGATAAAAATAGCCAGGAAGAGCTTCCACCTGCGAGTATGACGAAAATAATGACCCTCCTGCTCATCATGGAAGAACTCGATCGGGGTAATTTAAAATTGGACGAAAAAATTCGAGTTAGCGAAAACGCCGCTTCCATGGGAGGATCACAAATCTTTTTGGAAGCTGGCGAGGAAATGACTGTCAATGATCTGTTAAAGGGAATCTCCATTGCTTCCGGTAATGATGCGAGTGTCGCCTTGGCAGAACGTATTGCTGGCAGTGAGGAAGCATTTGTACAAAAAATGAATAAAAAGGTTAAGGACTTGGGTCTGAAAAATACCCATTTTAATAATTGTACCGGTTTGCCGGCTGATGACCACTACAGTACAGCACATGACATGTCAGTAATGGCCAAAGAACTATTAAAATACGAAAAGATTACTGACTATACCTCGTTATATGAAGATTACTTACGCAAAGGAACCGAGGATGAATTCTGGCTGGTCAATACCAATAAACTAGTAAAATTTTATCCAGGTGTTGATGGATTGAAAACAGGCTATACGAATGAGGCGAAATATTGCCTGACAGCAACTGCCAAAAAGAATGATATGCGGGCGATTGCTGTTGTGATGGGGACCAAAACAACAAAAGAACGAAATGCCAACGTTACCAACATGCTGGATTACGCGTTTAACCAGTTTAGTACCAAGAAACTATTTAAAAAAGGGCAACCAATTACAACCCTGAAATTATTAAAAGCAGAAGATGGTAAGGTGGATGTTGTCGCCTCGGAATCGATCAGCACCTTGTATGAAAAAGGAAAAGAACCGAAAAATATTGCCACCTCAGTGCAAATGGATGACATAAACCTGCCATTGAAAAAAGGAGATAAGGTCGGAACGTTAGTTGTAAAAGACGGTAAAAAGGTCTTGTCAAAAACACCGTTAACCGTGAATAAAGATGTAAAACAAGCATCCTTCTTCACGTTATTTAAACGCTCTCTGGGCGAACTAACAAAATCACGCTAACCAATCAAACCAAGCGCAGCACCAACCGTCTGCGCTTTTGGTGTGGTTACGACGAACCTTACTAAATGAAATTTCATTCTGTTTTTGTCGGTTTTTTTCTTCTTTTGTCGTCATGCAGGAATTGAGGGGCTTCATATTGAAATGAAAAGGTACAACCTATGGAGGAGGAGACACAAATGAGTTTGGAGACTACATTCGATGTAAAAGAAGATGTGTTGATTGTCCGATTAGCCGGAGAACTCGATCATCATGAAACAGAGAAGCTACGTACTGCGTGGAAGGATATGTTGTATAAAAATGATGTAAAACATGTGGTACTAAATTTAGAAGCCGTATCATTTATGGACAGTTCAGGTCTGGGAGTCATTTTGGGACGGTATAAAGAGGTTCTTCAACTGGGTGGCGAAATGGTAGTCTGTTCTGTTTCGCCGGCTGTTAATCGGTTGTTTGAGATGTCCGGGATGTTTAAAATCGTTCGTTTGGAGGAGAACGAACAATATGCATTAGTTACATTGGGGGTGGCATCATGAATAATGAAATGAATGTAGCGTTTTCCAGTATTAGTGAAAATGAATCGTTTGCCCGTGTGGCAGTGGCCGCATTTGTCACACAAATTGATCCGACAATGGATGAGCTGACGGAAATCAAAACAGTTGTATCCGAGGCTGTAACAAATGCGATTATTCATGGGTACAATAATGAACCGGATCATCAAGTCTATATCACATGTGTATTGCGTGACGATGAATTAGAATTAATCATCAAAGACGATGGGGTAGGGATTGGCGATATAGAAGAGGCCAGACAACCTTTATTTACCTCGAAACCTGAGCTGGAACGATCGGGCATGGGCTTTACGATCATTGAGAATTTTATGGATTCGGTTAAAGTTATCTCGGAGGCAGGAGCAGGCACATCTGTTTACATGACGAAACAATTAACAAAAAATAAAACGGTGAGTAAGTAGGAGACTTGCCAATGGATGTAAATGTTAAGCATTTCAATCGCAAAGATGATCCTTTAACCGATGAGCAAGTAAAGGAATATATTTATAAGAGTCAACAAGGCGATCAAGATGCCAGGGATTTACTCGTAGAAAGGAATATGAAGCTTGTCTGGTCAGTTGTGCAGCGTTTTATCAATCGTGGCTATGACCCGGATGATTTATTTCAAATTGGCAGTATTGGTTTGATCAAATCCATTGATAAATTTGATCTCTCCTATGATGTCCGGTTCTCCACGTACGCTGTTCCTATGATCATTGGAGAAATCCAGCGGTTTATTCGCGATGATGGTAGCATAAAAGTGAGCAGGACACTTAAAGAAACTGGAAATAAAATCCGCAAGAAGAAAGATGAACTAACCAAACGGCTGGGCAGATCCCCTACCATTCATGAAATAGCTGATGAATTGGATATCTTGGCTGAAGATGTTGTCCATGCGGAGGAAGCAGCGAAATCACCGCATTCCATTCATGAAACGGTGTTTGAAAATGACGGGGATCCGATTACATTATTGGATCAAATCGCTGATACGGATACACGATGGTTTGACAAAATTTCACTACAGGAGGCAATACGGGGGTTAAATGAGCGGGAACGACTTATTGTCTACTTGCGGTATTACAAGGATCAAACCCAATCTGAAGTGGCGGATCGCTTGGGAATATCGCAAGTACAAGTATCAAGATTAGAGAAAAAAATATTGCATGATATGAAGGATAAAATGGGCTGACATAGCAACAGACAAAAACCAAAAAGCAGATCATCACAAAGATGATCTGCTTTTTGTGTTCATAAAAAGTGAGTTTTTGCGAATGCTAACCGTATGGGGTGATACATATGACAAATATCGTGTACATTCGCATGAAGAAAAAGATAGAAATAACTGGAATGAAGACAATCTTGTTAAAAGACATTGCTTATTTGTCTACATCCTCTCATTTCAAACAGCAAATGGAGGAAACAACCCTTTATCATATCACGAAAAAGGATCGGAATATCGTTGTTATCGATGGTTTTATCATTATTGATCATTTAAGTCAGTTATTTTCGGATTTGGAATTTCAACTTGTTGGACCACAACAGACTATCATTTGGATTACAAAAACAAAAAAAACACCATCTGTCATATTAGCATCTTTTGTCTGGATTATATTGTTTATCGGAGCAGCAATGACGATTATGAATTTTCATTACGATGTCAGCATGCAGGAAGTGCAACAAAAAATACACTATTTATTAACTGGAAAACATAGCAAGTACCCACTTTGGATACAAATACCATATTCATTTGGGCTGGGAGTCGGGATGTTGTTATTCTTTAATCACTGGTTTAAAAAACGGTTTAATGAAGAACCAAGTCCGCTCGAAATTGAACTATTTAATTATCAGCAGGATCTGAATCAATATGTCATGCATTACGAAAATAAGTTAGATGATTAGTCATGGGTTGCAAATTATCGCCGAGATCATTATTGGATTTGCCAGTGGTCTTGCTGTGGGCGGTGGTTTTGTTGGCTTCTTAACCGTTTTAGGTGTCATCCCCCGACTTATCCAACTAAGTAAAACAGATCGGCTGATTCCCGCTTATAGTGCATGTATTATTGCCGGTCTTTTGTTTGGTACCTATATGTCATTTTCCGATATAGCATGGAGTGAACCTGCCATTATACTTGTAATTTTAGGTGCATTTCACGGGATTTTTAATGGGATGCTGGCAGCTGCCTTAACTGAGGTTCTTAATGTCTTTCCGATTCTATCCAAACGGATTGGTCTGGAACCATATTTATTAGGTCTGCTTATGGCGATTGTATTTGGAAAAGTAGCCGGATCGTTGTTTCAATGGCTGATCTTTGTCAGATAAAACGAGCATAGAATGGAGTGAGTCAAACATGTCGGACACGAAAAAAAATAAGAGTCCCATCTCACCGGATATTCATGAGACAGAGAAATACATGGAGAAACATGTTGGTGTCAATGTATCATTTGATGTAGGTTTTCGCGAGATCACCGTATTAAAAACTAAAATTCAGCTCTATTATTTAAATGGGATGGTTGATTCATCCAACATTATTCAAATCTTAAAAGTGCTGATCGAAATAAATGACCGTGAAACGGAAAGGAAAAAAGTCCAGTCCATTATTGAAAATCGCTTGATCCACCAACAGGTAGAACAGATTAAATCAATGGATGAAGCAGTAGACCAAATGTTGTCCGGGTTAATTGTGATTTTTATTGACGGCTATAGTGATGCATTTGTGATTGATGTACGTCATTATCCTGGACGAACGCCAGAGGAACCTGATACTGAACATGTGGTAAGAGGTTCACGGGATGGCTATACGGAAAATATCATTGAAAATACTTCCCTCACCAGGCGACGTATTCGCGATGAACGGCTTCGCAATAAAATGATGAGAATTGGCGAACGGTCAAAAATGGATGTTTGTGTAACTTATTTACAGGATGTTGCCGACCCTGGTCTGGTGGATTTAATCAAAAAAGAAATCCAAAAAGTGGATATTGATGGAATGTCGATGACCGATAAAACACTGGAAGAATTTATGATTAAAAACAAGTGGAATCCGTATCCAATGGTTCGTTATACAGAACGACCGGATGTTGCTGCTCATCATTTGCTGGAAGGTCATGTTGTTGTCACTGTTGATACATCACCAAGTGTAATTATTTTTCCTACGACTTTCTTTCACCATGTACAACATGCGGAAGAGTACCGCCAGCGTCCAGCGATAGGTACATTTATTCGGTGGGAGCGAATGCTGGCGATTTTGGCATCTCTTTTCCTTTTGCCATTTTGGTTATTATTTGCCTTGGACCCAACGTTATTGCCTGAATCCTTATCATTCATTGGTCCAAATGAAGAAGGTACAATCCCGATTGCTGTTCAAATTATTTTAGGAATCATAGGAGTAGAATTTTTACGAATGGCTGCCATTCATACACCTACACCGTTGGCAACATCGATGGGGTTAATCGCCGCTGTACTTATTGGGCAGATAGCGATTGATGTAGGGATGCTCAGTCCGGAAGTAATACTATATGTATCCGTCAGTGCAATCGGTTCCTATGTTACACCAAGTTATGAGTTAAGTGTCGCCAATAATATAGTTAGAGTTCTTTTAGTGCTTGCTGTAGCATTCTTTGGGGTGTATGGATTTGTTATTGGTATTACTGTGTTCACCCTATTCCTGGTAAGCCTGAAATCGTTGAAAACACCATATTTTTGGCCGTTTATACCATTTAATGGGAAGGCGCTGATGCATGTTGTATTTCGAATTCCCATGCCATTTTCTGATATACGGCCAAGTATTGTCCATCCTCGCAATGCCTATCGTCAGCCGCTACCGAGGGGAAAAGTTGATGAATAACCCGGAAATTGACATTGGAAATAACAATGGAAGGAAACATTTCCATTGTTATTTCCTTTTCATTTTTTCTTTAATATGATAAAGTTCTTTTCATAAGTTTAACAAATGCAACTGTTTCATCTTTTTGAACAAGCACTTTGGAACGGTTTTAGTTTGGAAAGGGACGGTAACAATACATGATAATAGATAATCATCCATTTACAACAGAACAGGGCCATTTAATGGTCGGGGGTGTTGATGCTGTTGATTTGGCAAGGCAATATGGAACCCCGTTATATGTATATGATGTTTCATTGATTCGTAACAATTGTCGAGCGTTTGTAAAGACGTTTGAACAGAAAGGGGTAAAGGCACAGGTAGCCTATGCAAGTAAAGCATTTTCCTCGATTGCCATGCTTCAGGTAGCCAAACAGGAGAATATGAGCCTTGATGTTGTTTCTGAGGGAGAGTTATATACCGCATTACGGGCTGGTTTTCCAGTGGAACGGATTCATTTGCATGGTAATAATAAAAGCAAAAACGAGATGGAAATGGCAATTAAACATGGGATTGGCTGTATCGTGGTCGATAATTTCCATGACATTTCCTTACTTGATATACTATTAAAGAAATACAATAAAACAATGGACGTACTGATGCGTGTGACCCCGGGTATTGAAGCAAAAACACACCAATATATTTTGACCGGGAATGAGGATTCCAAATTTGGCTTCAGTTTGCAAAATGGACAAGTTGATCAAGCCTTTGAAAAGCTGTATTTTCATGAACAAATTCGGTTTAAAGGACTGCATTGCCACATTGGATCACAAATCACAGAAACCGATCGTTTTTTATTGGCATCCGATAAGTTGTTCGAAAAAATCAAAAAGTGGAACCAACAATACGGCTATATACCGGAAGTCTTAAACCTTGGTGGCGGCTTTGGCATCCGCTATACCGAATCAGATAACCCGATCCCATTACATTTCTATGTAGAGCATTTGGTAGATGCAGTTCAGCGGCGTGCCACACAATTGTCGATTCCTATGCCGGAAATTTGGCTCGAACCGGGACGTGCGATTGTTGGCAATGCTGGTATTACGTTATACACGGTTGGGGCAATGAAGCAAATCCCTGGCGTGCGGCAATATGTGTCAGTTGATGGGGGAATGACCGATAATTTGCGTCCCGCTTTATATGGAGCGAAATATGAGGGTGTCATTGCCAATAAAGCAGAGCATCAGCCAATACAAACCGTTTCTATTGCCGGCAAGTGCTGTGAGTCAGGTGATATGCTCATATGGGATTTACCGGTCCCTGAAATAGACAATGGAGATATTCTGGCGGTCTTTTCAACGGGTGCCTATGGGTATTCCATGTCCAATAATTATAACCGGTTTTCCAAGCCCGCTGTTGTTTTTGTTGAGAACGGTGTCGCGAAACTGGTTGTTGCCCGGGAAACCTATCAAGATGTTGTACAGTTTGATTTGTCTTATGAATAAGGGCAGGCCCAGATGTCAAATTTTGCTTGAGTATCTTGCCGTTTTGCTCGTAATTCTTTTAAAAACAGAAAATACATGGTAAGATAACATTGATTTCAATCATAAAGGGGAATAAATAATGGCTAAAAGAGGCTATATTTTGATGGAAAATGGCGATAAAATCGAATTTGAATTATATCCAAATGAAGCACCAGGAACAGTCGCAAACTTTGAAAAACTGGCAAATGAATCATTTTATGATGGTCTGACCTTTCACCGGGTAATCGATGGTTTTGTCAGCCAGGGCGGGTGTCCAAACGGAAACGGGACTGGCAATGCTGGTTATACCATCAAATGTGAAACAGAAGGAAACCCGCACCGGCATGTGGAAGGATCCTTATCAATGGCACATGCAGGAAAAGATACCGGGAGCTGTCAATTTTTCATTGTCCACGAGGCTCAACCGCACTTGGACGGTGTTCATACCGTTTTTGGACAAGTAACATCTGGTGTGGAACATGCCAAAGCAATGCACAACGGGGATGTAATGAAGGAAGTTAAAGTTTTTGACGAATAAGCATTACCTCATGTGAATGCACTGGGATGTGTGGTATGAATATTTATCTTGTGCTATTGCTGGTTTTTATTATTGCACCAATTAGCACTTTATTGCACGAATTAGGACATGTGCTTGGTGCAAAATGGGCAAAAGCTGATTCTATCATACTATCCATTGGATCCGGTTATAAGATAGCAGCATTTTCCTGTAAGCGAATTCGGGTTTCCCTTCATCTATTGTTTTTTCTGGGCGGCATGGCCTACAATGAAAGAAATAAACCGTATAAATCAAGGGAAATCATTATCATTAGTTTGTGTGGTCCTGTCAGTAACGTAATTGCTGCAGCTGTGGTATTTTATTTCGCCGGTTTCTCTTATGGATTTGTCCGTGCATTCATTTTGTTTAATATGTGGCTGGCAGTGATTAATTTAATACCGTTTCACCTAAACGGGAAACAATCGGATGGCTATACGATTGTAAAAGCCATATTAAACCGTTACAAAACCTGCAAATAAAATACGTGGTGTTTTTTTCAAGGGTTTGACTTTCGTATAGCAAAATAGAATGTTGTCAATGCTGAAATAAAGGGTGAAAAAATAGTTGAGTCAGCGTAAAAAGAATTGGATCCTATTTGCATTTTTGCTTGTCATTGGAATGACATGGGGAGTTGTTTATTGGTTTGTGTTCGTTCTGTAAGAGGATGTGCATAAGGTATCGCGAAATCAATAATAGTTGACAAGAACATGTTGTTCAGGCACATTAATATATATTACGCTATACTTGGTAGAATGCTTTCGATATCGATATAGAAATGTTTTTTAAGTATTTGCCGGCTACGTTTTCTTTCCATGATCTTCAGGTTATTTTCATAATGAGGGGTATCTATGTTAATTCGTTATAAAAAAAATTCGGAAAAAATTGCAATGGGTTTACTTTCTTTTATGCCAAATGAAAAGGATGTAAAAAAATTGCAACAAACCATAAAGGAATACGAGACAAATCCCGATTGGCACCTTTTTCTATGGAAAGAAGATGATGTGCTAGGTGCGATTGGTGTACGTATTGAGAATGATCTTAATGCAGTTGTCCAGCACATATCAGTCAATCCTTCCCATCGCAATTCGGGGATTGGCAAGAAAATGATCAATGAAATTAAGTCAATGTATCAGGATAAATATGCCGTTTGCGCAGATGAACATATTCAAGATTTTTACAATAAATGTACCTCTGATGATAGTGAAAAAGATGATGACTGATAACATCTTTTTCACGGCTTTATCAAAATGACGAGATCAAGTCAAAGAGCCAACCCTTTCATTGGGTTGGCTCTTTGTCGGTCGTTATTTGTTTGCAAACTACAAACAAATGAACAATTTGTTATGCATTCGCACGCAAGGCTATCATTCTATAGCCAAGCAGCACCAACGATAATGAGTAAAATGAACAATACGACGATTAACGCAAATCCACCGCCATAACCTGCACCCATTTGAAATTCCTCCTTTTGAACTTAAAGAATAAATGTCTAATCAACATTTATCTTTCGTTAATAACTTATGTAGGACATTGGAATAGTGTATAGGCGCATATGTTATGTTTATCATTTTTTAATGATTAAAACCTATAATTTTGGTATGCTGTATTTGTTTAAACAGTTACGTTGGTCGATATTTTTTATGCGAAAGGAAGAAAACAATGAATCAGGCTTATCAGGTAAAAATTGATTCATTTGAAGGACCGCTTGATTTATTATTGCATTTAATCAACCGATATGAGATTAATATATACGATATTCCGGTCGCACAAATAACGGAACAATATATGGAGTACATCCACACCATGCAACAGTTGGAATTAAATGTAGCCAGCGAATATCTGGTTATGGCTGCCACATTGCTAGCCGTAAAAAGCCAAATGCTATTGCCAAAACAGGAATTGGACATGGAAGATGAAGGATATGAAGAGGATCCGCGAGAAGAGTTGATGGAGCGCCTAATAGCCTACCGAAAATATAAGCAAGCAGCCGAGACATTGAAAGAAAAGGAAATGGATAACCACCAAATCTTCACCCGTGCCCCAGTTCGAATCCCTGATACTGAAACACAAAAGCCTATGGTGCAAGGGGATGTTTCCATTTATGATATGCTGGGTGCATTAAATAACATGTTGGAAAGGAAAAAGTGGAAAGAGCCTCTCGAAACAAAAATAAACCGGGTTGACATTTCACTGGAGCAACGGATGGAGGAAGTGATCCAGGTGGTAAAACAGAGTCGGGACGGGATTCTGTTTGATGATCTGTTTACCTACCGTTCACGTTCTCATATTGTTGTGACTTTTGTCGCCATATTAGAGTTGATGAAAACGAAACAAGTATATTGTAAACAAGAAAAACAACTTGCGGATTTATATGTTTTTGATGGAAGAAGCGTGAAAGCATGAATGAATTAAAAGCGATTGTGGAAGGTTTGCTGTTTGCCAGTGGTGACGACGGCATTACCGTGAAACAACTTGCAAGCATACTGGAGGTTCATTCGGATACGGTTGAACAAATGCTTGAGGAATTAGCCTACGAATATGAGCACACCGAACGAGGGATGATGATTATAAAATCTCATGAGGCATTTCATCTGACAACGAAACCGGAACATAGTGATTATTTAAAAAAACTATTGGAAACGCCACAATCATCTAAAATGTCACAGGCAGCATTAGAAACATTGGCGATTATCGCTTATCGGCAACCAATAACCAGAACAGAAATTGATGAAATACGTGGGGTGAAAAGCGAACGGCCGGTACAGACATTGCTTTCCAGATCTTTGATTGAAGAAGTAGGGCGCCGTGAAGGAATTGGGCGTCCAATCCTGTTTGGGACAAGCAAAGAATTTCTAACGTATTTTGGGCTGACCTCTTTGGAGGAATTACCACCGTTGCCTGAAGAGATTGATCAGAATGCAGTTGAACATGAAGCAGATTTATTTTTTGAGAATTTTACTACCGGTACAGACGAAGAACCACATTCCAAATGAAACCTTTGCACAATGATTGTGTAAAGGTTTTTTCTTTTGCAGTTACACCTTTTTATCATACTATAAGTTGTCCAGCATAGACTGTAGAGACACAAAAACTACGGGAGGACCCCCATATGCGCTGGATATTTGTAACCGTCATATTTGTTGGATTATGTATGCTTGCTTTCCCCGGAGATGGACAAGCAAAGCCAAGCACATCCGCGAAACAGGCTATTTTAATGGAGCAATCTTCCGGAAGAGTATTATATGAAAAAGATGCCAATCAACGCCGTCCAATTGCCAGCATAACAAAAATCATGACCGCCATTATCGCAATCGAATCTGGAAAAATGGACGATACGGTGACTGTTTCGAAACGGGCAGTCTATGCTGGGGGGTCATCTATTTATCTTGAGGAGGGTGAGAAGATCAAGTTAAGGGATCTTGTTTATGGGTTAATGTTGCGCTCGGGAAATGATGCTGCGGTAGCAATTGCAGAACACGTCGGTGGCAGTGTAGAAGGATTCAGTTACTTAATGAATCAAAAAGCCCGATGGTTGGGAATGACAAATAGCCATTTTGATAATCCGCATGGTCTCGATTCAAAAACGCATTATTCCACCGCATATGATATGGCACTGCTGATGCAATATGCCATGGATAACGATGCCTTTCGAAAAATTACCGGGGCAATCACCTATAAAGCCACGACAAAAAAATATGCCTGGCAAAATAAAAATAAGCTATTAACGCGGTACTATGATTATTGCATCGGCGGGAAAACGGGTTTTACCAAAATTGCCGGGAGAACATTGGTTTCAACAGCACGTAAAGATGACATGGAATTGATTGCTGTTACCTTAAATGCCCCTGATGACTGGCAGGACCATATCGGAATGTATGATTGGGCATTTGACAAATATAAGATGACATCGGTACTTGATAAAGGTAAAATGACGTACCATGTACAAGGGACTAATCAAAAAACGACAGGGTTTATTCATCAAAACATCGCTTATCCCTTGGATTCACAAGAGCAAAATAGTATCCGTTTGAAAACGTTCATGCTGAATAAAGACCTGCAAAACAATAAGGAGAAAATTGGCAAGACCATCGTTTATTTGGATGGAACCCCGCTTGAAGAAGTACCTGTTTATAAAGAGGATCAGCAGGCAAAGAAGAAGACATTATTCACAGATACCAAGTCAGTATTAAAACAAATGACAGGGTTGGATTAGTATGGTTAATATTATTTGGGCTTCCATGGCCATTATTGGCATCTTTTACGCGATGATAAATGGCACAATGGATGAAGTAAATAAGGCATTATTTGAGAGTGCTGAAGAGGCTGTAACCATATCAATTGGATTAATCAGTGTTATGGTATTTTGGCTGGGGATTATGAAGGTTGCTGAAAAAGCTGGGATATTACGCAGGCTCACCAAGCTGTTTCGTCCAGCTGTCGCCAAATTATTTCCAGAGATTCCCAAAGATCATCCGGCAATGGGTTATATTTTATCCAACTTCACTGCAAATATATTCGGACTCGGGAATGCAGCAACTCCAATGGGTCTTAAAGCCATGGAGCAAATGAAACAATTAAGTGGCACAGATACCGCGTCAAGATCGATGATTACGTTTTTGGCATTAAATACATCAGGTTTGACAATTATCCCGACAACAGTCATTGCTATTCGTATGCATTATCATTCCGTTTCGCCAACGGAAATTGTCGGTACAACAATTGTTGCCACCATTATGTCATCACTTGGGGCTATAATAGTAGATCGGATATTTTACCATCGCAGTATTAGGAGGGAATAAAGATGGCGGTCATGACCACAATAAGTACCTGGCTTATTCCATGCTTTATCATGCTTGTCCTCATTGTGGCAACCTACAAGCGCGTTCAAACCTATGAAGTGTTTGTGGAGGGAGGAAAAGAAGGTATCAAAATGGCCTTCTCCATACTCCCTTTTTTGGTAGGAATGATTGTATCCATCGGGATTTTACGGGCGTCTGGTGCACTTGAAGCTTTTATAAATATGTTAACACCATTTTTAAGCATGATTGGCGTTCCTGCTGATATTGTACCACTTGCATTGATCAGGCCGATTTCCGGTACTGCGGCTTTGAGTATTACGACAGAGTTGATTAGCGCGAACGGACCTGATTCCTTTATAGGCCGGCTGGCATCTACCATGCAGGGAAGTACCGACACGACACTCTACATATTAACCATTTACTTTGGTGCTGTTGGTATTAAAAAAATGCGATATGCGTTAAAAGTTGGACTCATTGCTGATTTAATTGGTATAATTGCCTCGATTGTAATCGTCACTATTATATTTGGATAAACCTTTAGAGTAGCGTTAACTTATAGTTAACGCTACTATTGTGTTGGTGGGAGATAAAAGGTAAAATACCAAAGGATCATTAAATTTCAGGAAACATGGTGATAAATATGGCAAACATAGAGGAACGCTTGCAGAAGGTGATTGCAAGAAGCGGAATTACTTCAAGAAGGAAGGCTGAACAGCTTATTGTTGATGGAAAGGTAAAAGTGAATGGAAAAACAGTGACAGAACTTGGCACCAAAGTCTCGCCTCATGATGACGTGGAAGTAAACGGCGTACCACTCGAAAAAGAGGCACCTGTTTATTATTTGCTGTATAAGCCGCGTGGCGTTATATCGAGTGTGAAAGATGACAAGAATAGAAAAGTAGTTACTGATTTTTTCCCTGAGGTAAAAGAGCGAATTTTCCCGGTTGGAAGGCTTGATTATGACTCTTCTGGGATTATTTTATTGACGAATGATGGGGAATTTGCCAACCTGTTAATGCATCCCCGTTATGAAATGGACAAAGTTTATGTGGCAAAAGTAAAGGGAATCCCATCCAAAAAAGAAATGAATCGTTTGCGTAATGGCATCCGTGTAGATAATGACAAGTTAAAAATTATTGGCTATAAATTTTTGTCAACCGATAAAGATGCAAACACAGCAATTATCGAAATGACATTGCATGAAGGAAAAAACCGCCATGTCAGGCGCATGATGGACGGGCTTGGTTACCCTGTTATCAAGTTGAAAAGGGAGCGGTACGGGATGCTAACATTAAAAGGGTTGAAATCCGGTGAATTCAGGGCATTAACACCACATGAAGTAAAGATGATGCGTGAAGCAGCTACAAAAATTGTTGAATAATAGTCAAATTTACCATATCACACACATGATATAATAACATGGGGAGTGACTGCATTGACGGAGAAAAAACAGCGACCGGACAAAACAAAGAAAAAACGAAACCGTTTAATTTTTAGATCAGTTATTTTGGCGATATTGGTAGTGGCTGTAGGTTATGCCTTGATTTCCAATTTAACCGAGGATAATGCAAAAGTGGCAAAAGGTGATGATGCTCCTGATTTTAAATTAAACCAGGTGAACGATAGTAACAATTTACAGTCGGTTCAACTAAGTGATTTAAAGGGAAAGGGTGTTATGCTTAATTTTTGGGCGACCTATTGTGATCCATGTAAAGCTGAAATGCCCTACATGGAGAAGTTATATCCCAAATACAAGGAACGAGGGGTGGAAATTGTCGCAGTCAGTCTTGATGCGACGCAGCTTGTTATTGACAAGTTTATTAATAAGTATGATTTGACATTCCCTGTGCTCCATGACACCAAAAATCAGGTATTGGATCAGTATGGTGTCGAACCGCTTCCAAGTACTTTTTTCATTAATCCGGACGGCAAGGTGGAAGAGGTTGTTGAAGGAGCATTAACGTTGGATACACTGGAGGATCATCTGAAAAAAATTGAGCCCAAATAATTAATGTGAGGGATTTCTATGAGTGTGAATGATGTAAAATGTGAGTGTGGGCACGTTAACCCCGAAGGTACCGTGCTTTGTGAAGCATGCGGGAAGCCAATTGAGGGAAATCAGCACATTGATGGTAACGATAAACGAAAATTGCTAAATATGCGTTATGACGGTAGCGCCCGGCGATCACAGACATATAATAAGTCAATTATTGATAAAATATGGAGCTTTTTCTCCTCTGTGAAGGTTGGGGTATGGTTAATTTGTCTTGCCTTAGTCGCGTCAGCAATTGGGACCATCTTCCCGCAAGAACAATACATACCGGCAGATGCTGTTTCACGCGATCCCGCAGTCTATTACGAGGCTACCTATGGCATACTCGGGAAAATTTATTATCAACTGGGATTTCATCATTTATATAGTTCCTGGTGGTATATGATATTAATTGCGTTAATCGGTGTTTCTTTGGTCATCTGCAGCCTTGACCGTTTTGTACCACTTTACAAAGCGTTAAAAAGGCAGAAACCAAAACGCCATGAAACGTTTTTAAATCGCCAGCGTCTATATAGTGAAACAGAAAATGTTACCGCAGAAGAGAAAGAAAAAATCAAGGCATCACTTAGGAAACAGCGTTATAAAGTCCGGGATGAAAATGGCCATATTTTAGCGGAAAAAGGAAGATTCTCGCGTTGGGGGCCCTATGTAAATCATATTGGCCTGATTATTATTTTATTAGCTGCGATACTGCGAATGACACCACTTCTTTTTTCGGATGACTATGTATGGGTCAGGGAAGGTCAGCGTACCGTTATTCCTTCCACAAATGGGGAATACTATATCGAAAATAAAGGTTTTATTCTTGATACATGGGACCCAGAAGAAGCAGGTGGCAAATTTAAAGATGCCATAGAAAAACAAGGAGAGGTACCGAAAAACCATCAAACCGATGCGGTGATTTATAAAAAATCAGGTGATTCCATTCCAGGCGAAGAACCGGATTTGGAAAAAGTAACCGAGGGGAAAATTCGGCTCAACCAGCCACTGAAATTTGACAAATATACCTTGTATCAATCCGGTTATCAGCAAAATGAGTTTACGAGTATGTCATTTAACATTCTAAAGGCGGATACGAAAGATAAAGAATATGATCATTTAACGTTTAAGTTGCATACAACGGATAAGGACAATGACAAAACGCTGGGAACGTTTACGATTGATTTGAACAATCAAAAAGACGTATACAAACTTGATAATGGTTACCGTGTGCAAGCTGAACAATATTATCCCGATTATTATCTGGAAGGCGGCAAACCAGAATCGCATAGTGATAAACCGAAAAATCCCGCATTTGTGTTCTTCGTTTATCCGCCAGACAGTGATAAACCCGAGACAAGTTTTGTCGGGTTGGACGGGAGCATTTCGGCAGCTGGAGAAGATTCGCAATATAAGCTGGACATTAAAGATTACAAGCTGAAAGGCGAACTTGGCAAATTCAAAATTAATTTTAACGAACCAAAATCAGAATACAAACTTGATAATGGAACCAGGGTGGTCGTTGATGAGTATTACCCTGATTATGAAGAGGAAGACGGACAGGCAAAATCAAAATCCAAATATCCCAGAAATCCAGCTTTAGAATTGTCGGTTTATCCACCCGGCAGTGACAAAGCAGAAAAAAGCTTTGTTGGTATTGGCAAAAATGACGCGATCACAAAAGGAAATCAATACAAGCTTGGTCTCGCTGGTATGAAACTTCATGATGTTAGTGGCATCCAGGTGAAAAAAGATTATACCCTCCCATTTTTCATTGCTGGAGCAATCATCTTTTTAATCGGGGTGGCACAAGGTATGTACTGGCACCATAGAAGGATTTGGATTCATCCAAAAGACAACGGACTGCTTGTGGCTGCCCATACAAACAAGAACTGGTTCGGCATTAAGAAAGATATTGAAAAAGCAATTGAAGGAACCAATGTGAATATGGTAGTGGATCAACAAGAATTGGAAGATGATTAAGGAAGGCATAAAAAGGTAGTTCAAAAGGGGGTTTTTTGATGGATTATTTAAAAATTAGCGGTACAGCGTTATATACCGCCTTTTTTCTATATTTGATTGCTACCATTTTCTTTGGGGCAACGATTAAAGACGACAAGAAGAAGCAGAAGCAGGGGGTGTCGGGGATAATCGGCATTACCCTGACCCTGGTTGGCTTCGCGGCACAGATTGTGTATTTTGTGACCAGATGGATCGCCAGTGGACATGCTCCCGTCAGTAATATGTTTGAGTTTGTCACCTTTTTTGGTATGGGACTTGTTTTGGCGTTTATCATCATTTACTTTATTTACAAGTTAAACATTTTGGGTTTATTCGCTTTGCCACTTGCATTAATCGTCATCGCCTATGCGAGTATCTTTCCAACAGATGTTTCGCCTTTGATATCATCGTTGCAAAGCCATTGGTTATACATCCATGTAACAACTGTATCAATAGCCGAAGCCATCTTGTCGATCAGTTTTGTTGCCGGTTTGATGTATTTGATTCGCCAAATTGATCAATCAAAAGGTAGTGCACGCACTTTCTGGCTTGAGGTTATTTTATTCGGACTGTTTATTCTGCTTGGGTTTAGTGTAGCAGGTGGTATATTCAAGGCTATGGATTATCATGCTGAGTTCCAATATATTGAACAAGGAAACGAAACAACAGTCGATTATCAAATGCCGGCAATTGCGGGACCGCATGATGGGAAATTATTAACGCAAGATGCCATGAGTCCATGGTTTCAAGCACCTTCCTGGATGCATGGGGCAGACGCGGGACGTAAATTTAATTCGGTTATCTGGTCCGTGTTTGTGGGACTGGTTATCTATCTCATTTTCCGCTTGATTGCCAGAAAAAGAGTCGGCGCTACCATTCAGCCATTAATAAAAAAAGTTAGTCCAAATTTACTGGATGAGGTGTCTTATCGAGCCGTCGCCATTGGCTTCCCACTCTTTACCTTAGGGGGACTGGTTTTTGCCTCTATTTGGGCGCAGCAGGCCTGGGGTCGCTTTTGGGGCTGGGATCCAAAAGAAGTATGGGCACTTGTCACATGGTTCTTCTATGCCGCATTTCTTCATTTGCGATTATCCAGAGGTTGGCATGGTGAAAAATCTGCCTGGCTTGCCGCGGGTGGATTTGCTATCATTATGTTTAACCTGATTGCGGTTAATCTGATATTGGCTGGATTACACTCCTATGCATAGTTGTAAACAACATTAACTATAAAATGAGACAGGGGGAAATCGATTTGATCGGTTTCCTCATTTCCGTTTCATCATGCTGTGGGCGTGTGATCCTGAATATTAGTGTTTTCTTATACTTTTTTAGATAGTTCATTTATACTTACTTTAGGTAGGGTATAAGAGGAGAGTGAAGTAAAATGGAAACAAATGCAACCATTCTAGTTGTGGATGATGAAGAACGAATCAGACGATTGATTCGGATGTATTTGGAACGTGATGATTTTGTTGTTGAAGAAGCGGATAATGGCAGGGATGCTTTGCGAATGGCCACGGAAACAGACTATGATGTGATACTGCTTGATATTATGATGCCCGGGATGGACGGCATTGAAGTCTGCCAGGAATTGCGTAAAGAAAAGGATACGCCTGTTATTATGTTAACCGCAAAAGGGGAGGAATCCAACCGGGTACAAGGTTTTGAGGTGGGAACTGATGATTATATTGTTAAACCGTTCAGCCCCCGTGAAGTGGTTTTACGAGTGAAGGCCTTATTACGCAGAACTAGCACCAATGTGAGTGAAGAACAGACAGGTCCGACGAATTTACTTGTTTTTGAGCACCTGACGATTGATAAAGATGCGCACCGGGTTACTGCTGATGGCAATGATGTTAGTTTAACCCCAAAAGAATACGAATTGCTCTGCTTTTTAGCAAAGGCGCCTGATAAAGTATTCAATCGGGAACAATTGCTGAAGGAAGTTTGGAATTATGAATTTTTTGGTGACCTGAGAACAGTGGACACCCACGTTAAACGACTTCGCGAAAAGTTAAGTAAAGTCTCTGATGAGGCGGCAAAAATGATTGTAACCGTCTGGGGTGTCGGCTATAAATTTGAGGTGAACGAATCATAATGTTCTGGCGCAGTGTAGTTGGGAAACTGGCAGTAACTATTTTATTGCTGGTTTCTTTTGTCTTATTTATACTGACTATTTTGTTATTGGAGTTTTTTGAGAACTTTCATATCGCAGAGGCGGAGAAAGATTTAATGCAAACCGCTACAAAGGTATCTTATCTGATGGAACAGTACGATGACGAAGATTTACTCTATGAAATGACCGATCGGATCAAAGACCCTTCCAGCAGGGTGGCCATTGTCCATAAAGATGACGGGTTATGGGTCTCTCCCAGCAATAATACGTATTTGGAAAAATTAAACGAGCAATGGATAGCCGATGATCAAGATTTGTCCGATGTATTGGATAAGCACAATAAAGTCAAAAAGCAAGCAGCAATTCCAGGCAAAGATGAGAAGATGATGATTGTTGGATTACCCGTTTCTGATGATGAAGCCGTTTTTGTTTACCAATCATTGAATGTTGTTAATCAAACAACAGCTCAAACAACTAAAATTATCTTTCTGGCCGCCGGAATTGCCATTGTGTTAACAATAATCTTTGCTGTGTTCCTTTCAACAAGAATTACCTCACCATTAATCAAAATGCGGGAAGCTGCCATTGATTTAACAAGAGGAGAATTTAATAAAAAGGTACCTATTTTGACGCATGATGAAATAGGTGAATTGGCCACAGCTTTTAACCAGATGGGTGAACAGTTAAATTTCCATATTAATGCACTAAGACAAGAGAAAGAACAATTATCCGGGATCGTTAATTCAATGGCTGATGGAGTTATCACAATGAATCGAAATGGCGATATGATTGTAACGAACCCACCAGCGGAACGGTTTGTTCGGGATTGGTATTTTGAACATAATCTTCCTGTTGACGAAGCAAATTGGAAACTTCCCACTGATTTAAACCAGGTTCTCCAGGAGGTTATTGAGGGAGAAACAGAGGTTCTAAAAGAAATTAGTATACTGGGAAGAAACTGGGTAATGATCATGACACCGTTATACGATCAGTCGTTTGTGCGAGGTGCTGTGGCAGTCATCCGTGATATGACCGAGGAACGGCGCTTGGATAAAATGCGTAAAGATTTTATTGCCAATGTATCGCATGAATTGCGGACACCTATATCGTTAATGCAAGGATATAGTGAAGCAATTGTTGATAATGTTGCTGAAAGCCCGGAAGAAAAAAATGACCTGGCACAAATTATTCATGAAGAATCACTACGAATGGGTCGTCTGGTCAATGAGTTATTGGATCTCGCCCGCATGGAGGCAGGTCATACCCAGTTGAATTTGGCACCTGTGGAAGTTGAACCATTTGCGGAACGAATCATGAAGAAGTTTAAAGGTATTGCTGATGAACAGGATGTCAAGCTAACATTGTCAAAAAGTATCGCCAATCCTATCGTCACATGTGATGAGGATCAAATCGAACAGGTATTTACCAATTTAATTGATAATGCTATTCGCCATACGGATTCAGGCGGCACTGTAAAGGTAACTGTGGAAACGAATGCCGATGAGATGCATGTGATGGTAACAGACAGCGGAAGTGGTATTCCTGAAGCAGATCTTCCATTTGTGTTTGAACGGTTTTATAAGGCGGATAAATCGAGAACAAGAAATACCAAGAAGAAAGGGACCGGTTTAGGGCTGTCAATCGCCAAAAATATCATTAATGCCCACCATGGCAGCATTTCAGTTCAGAGTAAGTTGAACCAGGGTACGACATTTACATTTAAAATCCCGACACATGAAAATCATTAACGTGCGTGTTCAAAATTTTACCGGACCTTTTGAACATCCGCTTAAAAGTATTCTGATCCCCAAACGATTCATCAAATGGACCATGAACCGTTTGGGGATTCATTTTTTTGCAGGAATGGAAATCATGATTTTCTACCGATATATTTTGGCAAAAACAATTTCTTAAGTAATTTTAAACCGAAATATGGTGCTTTGGGTTATGACAGGCAGGATAAATTTTAGAATTAGGTGTTTTTGCGGGTTTTGACATTCTAATGCTAGCAAATTATGATAGAATCAGGAAGGAAACTGTAGAATAAGAGGTATCATGTTGGGTGCTTGGGGGAATAAGCAGCGGTAAGTGGTTGTATCAAGCATAAGTTGACTCTCGTAAACTAGTCTTCAAACTTATGTGGATCACCGAAAAATGGTTGATCGGCAATTTTGATTGAGTCTGTCGGACAACCCTGACAAGCATCTTCCATCTCATCCTCCCATTCCTCAGGGACAGCTGCGGTACCTTCATTATTGTCGAGCAGAACAAAAGATAGTCCATCGTCATCATCATCATATATATGCGGGGCAGAAAAGCTACAAGCACCACAGGCAATGCATGTTTCTTTATCAATGATTGTAAATTTTGGCATGGGTTTTCCCCCTAACTAGATAACACTTCCTTTATTGTAAAACCACTTTTGCTATTTTTCAAACCTTCGCCAGCAACTTCCACGAAAAAGGAGAAGATAATCAATTGCTAATACATAACCTAATCCTAACCTGTTGCCGAAAGATCAAAGCCAAGCGAACAACGGCCGCTATCTATTATATTTTAACAGGGAAAAAATCCGTCCAAACCATGCAGGATATCCATATTTTTGAACTGCAAGCTTACTACGGCGTTGCGCAATCGTTGTCGAAACAGTATTTTCACAAATTGATTCAACAGCTGGAACAACATGACTTACTGGATATTGATGAAGATGCCTGTTTTCGGTTGACAGAAAAAGGGGTAAAATGGCTAAAATCACAGACTCGACCAGCCAATTTTAACGGTTTGAGGTATCATCAGTTAGCACCCATCTTTTCTGACCGTTTGCTGTTATTGATTCAGACATTAACCAATAGTAACATGGGAAATTACCGATTTATTCCGATTGTTGATAAAAAACCGGTACAGGGCTGGGTCAAATCTTTTTACAAAATGGTAAAGACATCAGAATCGGACTATATGAAAGCTTTATACAAGGAATTACATATGTTGTTAAGTACATTATCCGAGGATGAAGCAAATATATTTGTCGACCGTCTGACTGGTTATCAGATTTTCGGAAAAAGCAAACAGCAACTGGCGGAAAAATATCAGTCAACGATAATAGATGTTTCGCTCATCTGGATGCGGATCATTCATCAAATGCTGGCAGGTATTCAGAATGATACGTCAAATTATCCAATATTACATATGATAATTCGTGATTGTGAACAACAGTCGTTTTTTACGAATACAGCGAGAAAGACATACCATCTTCTGAGAAAAAACTACACGATCCCGGAAATTGCCGCAATAAGAGGGCTCAAGGAGAATACAATCCATGATCATATTGTGGAAATTGCTTTAGCAGATCCAACATTTTCGATCAGCCCATTTATTGATAGAGAACAATATCAGGAGATTATAGCCGTTATGGAGCAAATTGATAGTTATTCGTTAAAACAGATTAAAGAAGCATTGTCGTCAGATATTGGCTATTTTCAAATTCGACTTGTATTGGCAACAATTAAACGTGAATAGGGTGGAAGATATGATAGAACAAGCTACATTGGAAGAAAATTTATATCATTATTTTGGGTATAAAACATTTCGAACCGGACAAAGAGAATTGGTAGAGGAAGTATTAAACGGCAATGATGTGTTAGGCATACTTCCGACCGGATCGGGGAAATCATTGTGCTACCAGTTGCCAGCCAAACTAATGAAAGGGACAACGATTGTCGTTTCCCCGCTTATATCACTTATGATCGATCAAGTCAATCAACTAAAGGCAAATCATTTCAAAAAAGTTACGGCATTAAATAGCTTTATGAACCCGATGGAACGGCGACAAATTTATCGGGAACTGCAGACGTATGATCTGATTTATGTTTCACCAGAGCTGTTGCAGCAGGATGAACTAATAAGAAGATTAAAGCAAATCCGAGTTCCTTTATTTGTTATTGATGAAGCACATTGTATTTCGCAATGGGGACACGAATTCCGACCCGATTATTTAAAGTTAGGCTCAGTCATTCGGGAATTAAACGATCCAGTGATCATGGCATTAAGTGCTACCGCCACCAAAGAAGTGCAGCAAGATATTGTTACCTATCTAAAACGACCGAATATGGTGAAACATATCTTTCCAATGGATCGGGAAAATATTGTGATCACAGTCAAAAAGGTTGACGATGATCAGGAAAAAATAGCCCTTTTAAGGGACCTGTTTAAGAAATACACTTGTCCAGCAATTATTTATTTTTCCAGTCGCCACTCAGCGGAGACGACTGCACAACTACTAAGGGAGAAACTGCCGGAGCAACGAATCGCATTTTACCACGGCGGGATGGAGCAGATGGATCGAATTGCCATTCAGCAGCAGTTTATGCACGATCAGTTGGACATTATTTGTTGTACAAGTGCATTTGGAATGGGAATTAACAAAAGTAATATTCGTCTTGTTGTTCATTTTCATCTGCCACCACAATTGGAATCCTATATTCAGGAGATTGGCCGGGCAGGTCGGGATGGTGAGCCCAGTATAGCTTTACTGCTTTATGCCAACATGGACAAGATGATACCAACAGGGTTAATCAGGAAAGAACTCCCTTCCAGGCAGCAACTGGAAATTGTTGTGAGACAACTAGAGTTATTGGAAGAACGAAAACAGGCTTTTCCCAGCACGGAAGAGGCCGTGGATATGTTCCAGCTGAACGAAACTCAATGGCGATTTTTGCGCCATCAAATCGAAAAACATGGTATGATAGAAAAAAATAATTGGGCAGTAAATCATGAGAATTGGCAACGAACACGCCTATCTATACAGCACTATATGGAAGAACGCGTATCCATCAAGGAAAGAAAGCTAATGGAAATGATTCAATGGACAGAGACTCAAGGATGTTTACGAAAACATTTGTATCAACATTTTCAGGATTCGTACAGCAAGCCCTTGGACAACTGTTGCAGTAATTGCGGTTTTTCTTATTCCGTTTTACAACCGGTGGACAAGTCAATAAATACCGATGTTCCTGCAGGTTCCTGGTGGGAAAAACTGCAAAAACTTCTGCTGGCAGGTGGTAACTATGCCTAGCCAACGTGAGATATTGAACCAGCTGACTGACCGGGAATTAACCAAACAATTACTATTTTCCCAAGGGCTGTTGCTTTTTCTTGGTATTCTATTAAGTTTAATCCTATTTGATCATCCTGCGCAATGGCTTCATCTGTTTCGTTTTAATGGTTTTGAAATTGTATATTATGGTGTTTTTCCGGGACTGATTGTCGTAGCTGTGGATGCCGTTTTAATGTATGTCTTGCCTGAACGTTATTATGACGATGGCGGGATAAACGAACGAATTTTTGCCAACCGCTCAGTTATGGGGATAATCGGACTTGTACTATTGATAGCCATTGCAGAAGAGGTTTTGTTCCGAGGCGTGCTACAAACGACCATGGGATATGTTATAGCAAGTACGGTTTTTGCCCTTGTTCATATTCGTTACCTGAAAAAGCCCGTCCTGTTGGTTTCGGTGCTTCTTGTTAGTTTTTATCTTGGTTATATGTTCAAGCTGACAGGCAACTTGTTTACTACTATGACCGCACATTTTATCATTGATTTTTTGTCTGGTCTTCTTATAAGGTTGAAAAAGAGGTGTATGAGATGACAAACCATGGAAATAAACAGGATGAGTTGAAAAAATTGGTGGAAGAAATAACAGATGGAAAGGATACATCCACAAATAGAACCAGCGCGGATGAGCAGATGGATAAAAAACAGATGGTTCCTTCACAAACCAGGGAAATGGATATATTGAATTTACCGCCGAGAAAAGAAGTTCATGGCAAAACAAATCAACGCATCCGTTGGCAGGTAAGCGGACCACTTGTCAGATTGTTATTGGTTATCATTATTATTATTGCTGTTTTAGCAGGTTTATATTATGTGGGTGAGGGAAACATAAGAGGGTTCCTGGGCTGATTTGGTATTGAGACAAATTACCCCCTGTAGCTGTTGGCCGGAAACTACAGGGTATTATCAGGTAATATGCATTCGCATTACTGATTCCGAGGTGATAGAACTCGGCATATTTAAGGGCTATTTTCGATTCCAAAAACGCTGATGGGCAATTGCTTTGACAAATTCGTTTCCAAAGTCGGAATTGTTTCCGGCAAAAACAACACCAGCTGCGGATCTTATTTTAAACTGGGACTGTGCAGTTGTTGCAACACCAATTGGTTTATAATGTTTGAATGCTACTTTTACGAACGACATGACATCCTGGTGGAATTTTGCTTCATTTTTGGAACTTCCACCAACGACATAAAGTGAGTCAAGCAGATAGGGACTAGTTGTCAGAAATGTTTTATCAGCCTCGATTGTTGTGCCGTCTGCCCCTATGACTGTACCAAGCGTTTCACTTACAATATCTATAAATACCCCACATTGCTGTAGATAATTAAGCACATTTATGACCTCTTGACCGTTAAAACCATTGCCAATCAGTACACCTACTTTCTGCGTATATGCATATTTAGGTGTATTGGCCTGACTAAGAGAAGGATAACTGGTAGAAACAGGAACATTGGTCCCGCTTGGGCGATCCACACCAATATTGTCCGCAACAATACATGCCATTTCCTTATCAACGTTGACAAGTATATCAGCAACCTGCTGTCGAACAGATTCGCTTTTTACACTTCCAACCTGATAGCTTAGTCCCTCAATAGTATGCTGCTTTTCTACAGGCGTCAAACTGTTCCAAAATATTCGTGGTTGTGAATAGTAGTCTTTGAATGAATCGCTTCTGGCTCTGATTTTGTAGCCATCGACTTTCTCCGGATAATCTGTATAGCCGCCTTCTTCTGGAGGCACCGTGTATGGCGTGTTATTTGCCAGCGAATTTTGATGATAGTTTACCTTATCAACATCAATTCGCTGTCTCATATAGCCTCGGCGTTGATTATTATGAAACGGGCAGATCGGCCTGTTAATTGGCAATTCAGCGTAATTGGCGCTGCCAAGTCGATGTTGTTGTGTCTCTCTATACGCCATTAATCTTCCCTGCAAAACGGGATCATTGGAAAAATCAATCCCCGGAACGACATTGGCAGGATTAAATGCGGCTTGTTCAGACTCCGTAAAATAATTATCAATATTTCTATTTAATGTCATCTTGCCGATCATCTGAACAGGAACAAGTTCTTCCGGCCAAAATTTTGCAGGATCCAGAACATCAAAGTCGAATGCAAATTCATCCTCCATCGAAATCAACTGGACACCCAACTCATATTCAGGATAAGCGCCTTGGTCAATCGCCTCTCTGAGATCCCGGCGGTGAAAGTCCGGATCGAGTCCGCCGATTTTCAGTGCCTCATCTTGTAAAAGGGAATGAACACCCAGCACTGGTTTCCAGACATATCGCATAAACGTGGCTACACCTTGTTCATTAACGAATAGGTACGTATTAATGGACCATGATTCCATCATTCGGTAACTTCTCAGAATGCCCCGATCAGACATGATCCACAGCACCATATGTAGCGCTTCAACGTTATTGGCCACATAATCCCAGAAACGGTCATGGGCGCCGGAAGCCGTAGGTATATCATCAGCTTGCTTGGCTTGGTATGCATGCATCACATCCGGAAACTTCATCGCGTCTTGATTAACTAATACAGGCATGGCAATAGTTGTCAGATCGACATTTCCTTCTTCTGTATAAAGCTTAACACCCTGACAGCGTAAATCCCTTGCCGTATCATAGGATCCTTTAGCTCCCTGTACAGTAGAAAAACGAATTGTTAGCGGCGTTTTTTTCCCGGCTTCCTGTAAGAAACATGCTTTCGTCACATGTTTCATGGACCGATAACATTCAAACTCTCCATGTGCACTGTAACCTCTTGCATGAACCACTCTTTCCGGGATTTCTTCGTGAACAAAATGGCCCATCTTTTCAAAGAACTCGTAATCCTGACGTAAACTAGGACCACGTATTCCGGCTTTTAATTGGTCCTGATCCTGTGATCTTTTTTTTCCTTCCTGTGTCGTCATTGGTTTCCCGGAATCTTTTACACGGAACTGATCCAGCTGCTGTTGTTTGAGATTTTCACGATGTCTTTCTTCGTTTCTTGATGACTTATCATCCATATAATCACCCATCCTATAAATACATTTTTCAACCCCATATATATTTGTATGTTTTACTATTGAGCTTAGAACATCTTTTATTTATGGTAATGGATAATTTACATCATTATTGAATCAGCTCGCGGGCAGACTACATAACGCGATTTTTTGGTCTTCCTGCACTTTCTCCTAGGCTTTTCATATAGTAATTACAACCCGCAAAGGAGGGAACATGAATGGATTACGTAAACTTCTTAAAACAGCGATTATATTTACAGGGAATTCCAGTCTATGAAAATGATATCACCCATATTCATAACATAATCTACACGATAAACCAGGCTCAATCATCGCTCCGCACCTTCCCCCATCTAAACCAAGAGGTGCCAATTACGATTGTTGATAAGGAGTTAATGCTATGACTGACCTAGCCTTTCTAACCGCTACCGATCTTGCATCATTAATAAAATCTAAACAACTATCTCCTGTAGAATTGACAAGACATATATTAAATCGCATAGATACGTTTGATCCGATCCTTCATACGTATATTACTCCGCTGCCCGAATTGGCGCTTCAACAAGCAAGGGAAGCAGAAGCGAACATTATGCATGGGCGATATATTGGACCTCTCCATGGCATCCCACTTGGTATCAAGGATAATTACTATACAAGAGGTATAAGAACAACGGTTGGCTCCAAACTTTTTGCTGATTTCGTCCCGGAGGAAACAGCTACAGCAGCAGATAAATTGTTAGACGCTGGGGTGATCATGTTAGGGAAGCAAAACATGCATGAACTTGCAGCTGGATCAACTGGTACCAATCCGTTTTTTGGGACTACCCGAAACCCTTGGAATACCCAATGTATGCCAGGCGGCTCAAGTGGTGGTGGTACCGCTTCTTTGGCAGCTGGACTGGCAACAATTGCTACTGGAACCGATACTTTTGGGTCGATTCGCTTACCTGCAGCCATGTGTGGGGTTTACGGATTAAAGCCAACCTATGGGCTTGTTAGCACGCAAGGCATTTTCCCTACAGCTATGTCATTAGATACTGCTGGACCCATAGCGCGCTCAGTTTCCGATTTGGCTTTGATGCTTAACGTCATGGCAGGTTTTGATACAAATGATCCTACAAGCCTGAGGGTATCTATTCCCAATTACATGATAAATCTAAATAAAGGAATTAGCGGACTAAAAATAGGTATACCCACTTACTATCTCGAGGGGTTAGACCCAGATGTGGAAAAACTCTTTAACAATGCAATAGCAACATTGCAACATCTGGGAGCTGAAATAAGGGAGGTTGAGATCCCTGAATTATCGATGTCAACATTTTCTGGATACGTGGTTGTGACAGGGGAAGCAGCAAATTTACATTACAAATGGCTACAGGAACATGCAGAGGATTATTCCACAGACATCCGGTCCTTCTTTCTATCGGGTATATTAACGAATACACCGCAATATGTTAGCGCTCAACAAGCTCGAAGAAAGATGGTAGAGTCATTTCATAAAACTTTTTGCGATGTTGATGTAATGCTTGGACCAACTATCCCCATCACAACTCCAGCGTTCGATGAGAATTGGGTTAAACAAAATTTAGATGTGATAAGACGATGTTTGCCATTTACTTCTCCTGTGAATTTAACGGGTACACCGAGCTTATCTGTACCAATGGGATTAGATTCAAAAAGAATGCCAGTCGGTATGCAATTCATTGGAAATCATCTTTCCGAAAAACAGTTGCTGCAAATTGGTTACGTCTGGGAAAGTACAGATCCTTTAGGTAGGTATTATTATGAATGATTAATCAAAGAGGACGTGATCTTGAGAGGTTCATGTCCTGTTTCGTATACCAGATACCAACGACACTTCATACGTATATGCCGGGTAGAATTTGTCCTAATCATGGTTAATTTAATACATAAAATATGGTATGATCACAATATAAAGGGAAGGAAAGCATAGTGATGTTTACTTGTAAGAATTTCAAAAGGGATAAACCGGCCATTATGAATATTCTTTATGGCGGAATCATTTATCAAGACATTAAAATGATCCTTCTAAATAGTTCAACAATGCCATGATTTGCATATGATATGGTAAGCAGAATAAATAAGTGATTGAAATAGGATAATTTTGTTGCGTAAAGGAGGATACGAGATGCGTATAGAACGAGTATCCGATAATCAATTTACCATTTTCTTAACGTTTGATGATTTAATCGAACGCGGTTTTACCAAAGAGGACTTGTGGGAAGATGTAACAGGTGTCCGCAATTTATTTAGTGATATGATGTACGAAGCAAGTACGGAATTGGGCTTTGAATTGGGCGGTTTACTGCTTGTACAAGTCCATTTGATGCAGGCGCAGGGCATGCATGTTATCGTGACACAAAACAGTGAAAATATAAATTGGGATGAGGATTTTGTTGAAATGAAAGTAACCTTGGATGAAAGCAAAGAGCTAATCTTCTCTTTTGATGACTTCGAGGATATTATTCAATTGGCAGCTAACTTACAGGCCAAATCCATCGACGGGGGAAAAATTTATCACATGGATGACCGCTATTACATGCTGATGGAGGATGCGGATCTAAAGGACAATTACCGCGAACATATCATTGCCATTATTCTTGAATACTCTTCACCAAGCATTATTACATCCACACGGTTGAAGGAATATGGGAAGGTTATTATGGAACAGGATGCAATTAGACGGATTATGGAAACATTTTACGTGTGAATGTTTCCATCTAACGTCTGATTCATCACAGGGATTAACTGATAGAAAAGACCTTGGGAATCGTCCGGTTATTTTTTCCATTGCTTTGAGAGGAAATAACTATATTTTATTGCATATTTACTATGAAGGTGTATACTAATCTCTGAGTACAGCTATTATATAAAAATGGATGGATATTATAGGAGGTAAATTCATGGTAGCCGATAAAGCAGCAGATTCTTCCGGAAATCAAACAAACGAGAAAATGGACGTATTAAATTCAACCCGAACTGTTGTAAAAAATGCGTTGGATAAGTTGGGTTACCCTGATGAGGTATTTGAATTATTAAAGGAACCAATGCGAATGTTGACAGTGAGAATACCTGTTAGAATGGACGATGGCTCCATCAAAATTTTTACCGGTTATCGCGCGCAACATAACGATGCTGTTGGTCCAACCAAAGGCGGTGTTCGCTTCCATCCGGACGTGACGGAGACAGAAGTCAAGGCGCTGTCCATTTGGATGAGTTTAAAAGCAGGTATCGTTGATTTGCCATATGGTGGTGGTAAAGGTGGAATCATCTGTGATCCTCGTGAGATGTCCTTTCGTGAATTGGAAGGGCTAAGTCGTGGCTATGTTCGGGCAATTAGTCAGATTGTTGGTCCGAATAAGGACATTCCTGCTCCGGATGTGTTTACAAACTCACAAATTATGGCATGGATGATGGATGAATACAGTCGCATTGATGAATTTAATAGTCCAGGATTTATTACAGGTAAACCAATCGTTCTCGGCGGCTCGCACGGAAGAGACTCTGCAACTGCAAAAGGCGTTACAATTGTTATCAATGAAGCAGCAAAAAAACGGGGCATTGATGTAAACGGGGCAAGGGTAGTTGTTCAGGGATTCGGTAATGCAGGCAGCTTTTTATCCAAATTTCTGCATGATGCCGGTGCAAAAGTGGTTGGTATCTCTGATGCATATGGCGCACTTCATGATCCGGATGGTTTGGATATCGATTATTTATTGGATCGCCGGGACAGCTTTGGTACGGTGACAAAATTATTTAATAACACGATTACCAATAAGGAATTGTTGGAATTGGATTGTGATATCCTTGTACCTGCCGCAGTTGAAAACCAAATTACAGCGGAAAATGCGCATAATATTAAAGCAGATATTGTCGTTGAAGCCGCGAACGGTCCAACAACATTAGAGGGTACTAAAATTTTGACTGATCGTGGTAAATTACTGGTACCGGATGTACTGTCATCCGCAGGCGGTGTGACTGTTTCCTATTTTGAATGGGTACAGAACAACCAAGGCTATTATTGGCCAGAGGAAGAAATTGAAGAAAAACTGGAAAATATTATGGTGAAATCATTTAATGCTATTTATAATACAGCACAAACAAGACGCGTAGATATGCGGTTGGCAGCATACATGATCGGCGTACGAAAAATGGCAGAAGCAGCCAGATTCCGCGGCTGGGTGTAGGTGCAAAAGCGTAGGCGACCGGTTAGCGGCGTATGAACTGGACTGAACCGTAGGAGATAAAGGAAACAGGGTGAGCTGGAAGCGAACCGATGTTGACTTATCGTACGGAGGTGAAGGAAGTTCACTAGCCGCTGGTCGCCGGAGCTGGATGTGGCAAAAGCGCAGGCGACCGGTTGGGTGCGAAAAAATCGAATTGAATGACGGAAAAACTCTTATCATGTATATTTGTATGGTAAGAGTTTTTTTATGTTTATAAGTTAGAAAGGGAAGTGCGTACGATGCAAATGGAGCATACGATTATTGTAGGTGGCGGTCCTTGTGGTCTATCAGCTGCAATTGAATTACAAAGAAAAAACATTATACCGCTTATCATTGAAAAAGAAAATATTGTTAATACCATCTATAATTTCCCGACACACCAAACCTTTTTTAGTACAAGTGATCGTTTGGAAATTGGCGATCGGATGTTTATTACAGAAAAGCAAAAACCCGTTAGAATGGAAGCTTTAACCTATTATCGTACGGTAGCCGAGCGGGAAAAAATAAGAATCAATCCTTACGAAAAGGTAATAGAGATAGAAAAACAAGATGACACATTTTTCGTGAAATCGCAAAAGACAACTGGCGAAACGCAAGAAATACAGGAATATCAGGCAGAAAATGTGATCATCGCTTCAGGCTATTATGATCATCCCAATTGGCTGAACGTTCCGGGAGAAGAAAAGCAAAAGGTTGTGCATTATTTTAAGGAAGGACATCCGTATTTTAATAAAGATGTGGTTGTGATCGGTGGGAAAAACTCAGCTGTTGACGCGACAATGGAACTTCATAAAGCGGGAGCCCGGATTACTGTTTTATATCGGGGCAGTTCTTACTCAAAGAGCATCAAGCCATGGATCCTGCCTGATTTTGATTCATTAATACGGAAAAATATTGTAACGATGGAATTCAATGCACAGGTGAACGAAATTAAGGATGATGCTGTTGTCTATACCGTAAACGGTGAAACAAAACAGATTAAGAATGATTACGTTTTTGCAATGACCGGCTATCGACCAGACCACCAATTTCTTAAAAATACCGGCATTTATATTAATGAGGAAGACGGTCGGCCTTACTTCAATGAGCAAACAATGGAAACTAATATTCCGGGAATTTATGTCGCTGGTGTTATCACTTCAGGGTATAATAATAATATTATCTTTATTGAAAATGGTCGTGATCACGGCAAATTAATTGCTGAGGCGATCCAGAATAAGAAATAAACAGACAAGATTAAGACAAGTAAAATGGGGATGGCAGTAAATAGCCATCCCCATTTTGGTTTTAATACATGTCCGGTTTATTTTTGCTCAAAGCAGCGTTTTAACGTGTCCAGATCATGCTGTTGCTGTTCAAGTGCCAATAATAATTTTATGCGAGCCTTGGGACCATTTAACCCCTTAGCAAAAATAATGCCCATGTCTTTAAGCTGTTTGCCTCCGCCGTCATAGCTGTACGTTGGCTGGACAATCCCCTGATAGCATCTTGAAACAAGTGCCACAGGTATTCCTTCAGCTATCATGGTTTGCAGGGAGGGTATTACCTCTTTTGGCAGATTTCCTTGGCCAAGCCCTTCAATGACAACTCCATCAGGTTTCAAGTTTGCTACCGCATTGATTAATTGGCTATCCATGCCGGCATAAGCTTTTAATAAGATAACCGTTTTTATAATCGTTTTGACAGGAAAAAACTCCCTTGTAATAATTGTGTGATGAAAAATAATCGAATCCTTCGTTATGATACCAATTGGGCCATATTGTGGGCTTTGAAATGTTGCCACATTACTGGTTGATGTCTTGGTCACATTATCAGCAGTGTGTATCTCATCATTCATTACCACCAATACTCCTTTTCCCGCGGCATCATCTTCTACCGCAACCCTTAATGAGCTAAGCAAGTTATAAAGTGCGTCTGAACCAATTTCGTTACTGGATCGCATCGCACCTGTGAGAATAATTGGTTTATTTGTTTGCACAACCAAGTTGAGAAAATATGCTGTTTCCTCCAATGTGTCAGTTCCATGTGTGACAACGATACCATCGTACAAGTCGCTTTTTTGATCAATTAATTTGGCCAAATCCAACATATGTTTAGGGGTTATTTGTGGAGAGGGCAACTGAAAAGCAATGATCTCATCCACATCGGCAACTGCTTTAAAATGGGCTGATACATTCATTAATGGATGATCCGCTGTTGTTGTAACCTCACCCGTTTGTTTATTTTCCAGCATGGAGATTGTCCCTCCAGTGTGAATGATTAAGATACGTTTCAAAAATATCACCTACCAATAAGTTTTTTAGTTCAACTAGTCCGGCTTATCACGCAAGCTTTATATATTCCAATCCCAATACCATCATACGATAATTTGGATTATATGGGAAACAGTTATGAAGAGAGATCAGCGTCCTACATACGTTTTATACGGTATTATACCTCTTAAAAATTTCGCTTACCAAACGGTTGCAACATAAATGAATAAAAAGGATGTTAAATCAAAAAATAGGTTCATCAATGCAAGGTAGGAGGAAAAAGTATGACCTGTAAAAAAATGTTCCTATTATTTATTATCATATGTTTCTTTTCCGTAGGACTCCAGGCATCACACCCCCCAAAAACTGTACATGCTTTTAGTGACCAAGTTATTCAAAAAGGTGCAACAGGAGACGATGTTATCGAGCTTCAGGCCAGATTGCAATACATTGGTTTCTATAAGGGGAAGATTGATGGAGTTTTTGGGTGGGGAACATATTGGGCATTACGAAATTTTCAACAGGAATTCGGGATGAAGGTAGATGGGCTTGCGGGTCCGAAATTAAAGCAAAAGCTAGTTAAGGCAACGAAGTATGATAAACAACGCATACTTAAACAAATGGGGAACGGACAGGCGGCTGCCAATCAAGGCGGTGGAAATAACACGAATAAGCAAAGCAACACAACAACTTCGGTTAACGTACCCCAAGGTTTTTCGCAAAATGATATTAAATTAATCGCTAATGCGGTATATGGTGAATCACGTGGAGAGTCGTATGTCGGTCAGGTTGCTGTTGCAGCAGTAATATTAAACCGGGTGGAAAGTCCGAATTTCCCGAATACAGTTTCCGGTGTTATCTTTGAACCATTGGCCTTTACAGCCGTTGCGGACGGACAAATTTGGTTAACACCAAACGAAACAGCAAAAAGAGCAACACTGGATGCAATCAATGGCTGGGATCCAACAGGAAATGCACTATATTATTTCAATCCAGCAACAGCTACATCTGCCTGGATTTGGTCCAGACCGCAAATCAAACAAATTGGTAAGCACATATTTTGTAAATAGAAAGGTGTGATAGACATGACTCGATGGATATTAATTACCGTATTGGCAGTTGGCTTGGTTGGAGTTGGAATTTGGGGTTATCAGGAGCATCGTGATAAAAATGCAGTTCTTATGCAAGCAGAGAATACCTATCAACGCTCATTTCACGACCTCTCATACAATATGGATTTATTAAATGACAAGATCGGCACGGCACTTGCGATGAACTCCAGGGGAACATTATCTCCGCAATTAGCCGAAATTTGGCGTCTCTCATCAAACGCACTATCTGATGTTGGACAACTGCCATTGTCGTTGCTTCCATTTAATAAGACAGAGGAGTTTCTGTCCAATATTGGTGATTTTACCTATAAAACAGCGGTTAGGGATTTAGATAAAAAGCCGCTGACCGATCAGGAAACAAAAAAGTTGGAGACATTATATAAACAATCGGGTGATATCACGAATGAATTGCGCCAAGTACAACACGTTGTCCTCAATAATAATCTTCGTTGGATGGACGTACAGCTCGCCTTGGCATCTGATAAAGCCAAATCGGATAACACAATCATTGATGGACTGAAAACTGTCGAGAAAAAATCAGAAGGGTTCTCAGAAAGCAACCTGAATACTGCACCAACCGGAAAGTCATCACAGGAACATCAATATAAATTTCTGAATGGGAATAAAATCTCAAAAAACGAGGCATTAAAGCGTGCCAGGTCACTTTTGCAGATTTCAAATGACGATGATGTCACGCTAACCAAAAGTGGTAAAGGTGCAGATATACCGTTCTACAGTATATCCTCTAAAGATGGCGACAAATCTTCTTATATGGATATATCAGAACAAGGGGGAAAACCTATTTCACTTGTTGTCGACCGTCCAGTGGGAGAACAAAAACTGAGCCTCAATGATGGCTTAAAAAAGGCTGAAGCCAACTTAAAAAAATATGGTTTTGATCATATGAAATTTTTCCAAAGCAGTCAATATGATAATGTTGGTGTCTATTCTTTTCTTTATGATGACGATGGTGTCCGGGTTTATTCTGATGCAGTTCAGGTGAAAGTGGGACTGGATAAGGGAGATATATTAGGCTTAACCGCAAGAGAATACTACATGAACCATACCGATCGGGATATAGCCAAACCTAACATTACGAAAGATGAAGCTAAAGCAAAAGTCAACCCGGAAGTAAAGATTAACGAAGAACATTTGGCGGTGATTGATAATGATTCGGGTGACGAGGTATTAACGTACGAATTCCTTGGTGTACTTGGTAATGAAACATACCGCATTTTTATTAATGCAATGGATGGCAGCGAGGAGAAAGTAGAAAAAATGGGTGGAACGGAACTGAAATATGCATGACATTCGGGGATGGGCAAAACGCCCCTCCCTTTTCATTTACAGGTAATCGTGGGTAATCATTGTCGCTATCCGGGCACTTCCGCTTTTGATCGTCCAGCTCCAGTGCCCAGCGACTAGCAAACTTCAGAATTCTTCCTCCGATAAGTCAACATCGGTTCGTAAGTTAAAGGAAGGCCGACTAAGAACGGCCTTTGCGGCCAACGTCGGCATACCCCTTTTGCAGGGGCATGTTTCCTTTATCTCGTCAGAATCCTTCCAGTTTGTACGTCGCTATCCGGGCACTTCCGCTTTTGATATAATTATGTTATTATTTCTATAGTGTTTTTCTTTTCATGTCTTTTGGGCTTGAATGGGTTATTATGTATTACTGGGTAATGAGAGGAATGAGTAACATTAATGAAGGAACAAATCAGAATAGCAATTGACGGGCCTGCTGCAGCGGGAAAAAGCACCGTGGCGAGAATTGTCGCTCGTAAGCTTAGTTATATTTATATTGATACAGGTGCCATGTACCGCGCTTTAACGCTGAAGGCATTACGAGAAGACGTCCCTGTTGATGACGAAATACGTTTGTCCGAGCTGTTAATACATACTGAAATTGTGCTCATGCAGGCAGAAGGAGGACAAAGCGTTTTAGTAGATGGTGAAGATGTCACATCGGAAATTCGCTCGTTGCCAATTACCAATCAAGTTTCCTATGTAGCCAAACATCCAAGTATACGCAAAGAAATGGTCAAACGGCAGCAGGAACTTGCCGCAACAGGCGGGGTGGTAATGGATGGGCGGGATATCGGCACCCATGTATTGCCGGATGCCGAAGTGAAAATATTTCTTTTGGCAACAGTGGAAGAACGAGCAAGACGCAGGTATAAAGAAAACGAAGAAAAAGGCTTTCATTCGGATTTGGATGAACTGAAAAAGGAAATAGAACAACGGGATCTGATTGATTCAAAACGGGAGACGGCGCCACTAGTCAAGGCAAAAGATGCTGTTGAAGTAGATACGACATCATTGTCAATCAGGGAAGTGGCAGCGCTTATATTGGATCAGGTCAAAAAAGTAATCAGTTGAAATGGATGGATGAATTATGAGCTTTTATCATTTTGCAAAGGTCATTGTATCGCTTATCTTTTTTCCTTTGTATCGCATCCACGTAATCGGTAAAAATAATGTACCAAGTTCAGGTCCTGTGATCATTTGCAGTAATCATATATCCAATTTGGATCCCCCGGTAGTCGGAATCACCTCACCCCGAGAGATTTATTTTATGGCAAAAGGGGAATTATTCAACAAACGTTTTTTGAACAAGTTATTATCAGCGTTTCATGCCTTCCCGGTGAAAAGAGGAATGAGCGACCGTAACGCATTGCGAAAAGGGCTAAATATCCTTAAAGAAGGTCATACACTGGGGCTCTTTCCTGAAGGGACAAGGAGTAAGACCGGGGAATTGGGCGAGCCATTAGCAGGCGCTGGGTTTTTTGCTTTACGTTCCAATGCGACAATTGTTCCATGCTTCATTTCCGGGCCATATAAACCGTTTCACAAACAAACGGTTATATACGGAAAACCAATGAATATAGAAGCTTACCGTAACAGCAAGAGTTCCGCCAAAGAATGTGCGGAAGCAATTATGGCCGAAATCAAATTGTTAAAAGATCAGCATGAATCTACTTTACTTGACAAATAAATATAACTGTTAGAAGTTAGAAAAAAGAATATTTTATTATTTAGTTGGCTGTGTATCTTAAGGAGGCAATATGATGAGTGAATCAAATCATGAGTTAACCGAAGTTTCGATAGGCGATGTTGTGACCGGGACCGTTATAAAGGTAGAGGAAAAACAGGTTTTGGTCGACATTGGATATAAAACAGAAGGGATTGTTCCGATTAGTGAGCTGTCCAACCTTCATGTAGAAACAACAGGCGATGTGGTTAAAGAAGGCGATGAACTGCAATTGAAGGTAAAGAAAGTAGAGGATGATGAGGTAGTCTTATCGAAGCGTGCAGTAGATGCGGACAAGGCTTGGGACACTTTGGAAACCAAATATCAAAATGGCGATATTATAGAAACAGAGGTTAAAGAAGTTGTCAAAGGTGGCTTAGTCGTTGATATTGGTCTGCGCGGATTTATTCCTGCCTCACTTGTAGAAACTTATTATGTAGAGGATTTTTCAGAATATCTTCATCAGCCAATAACCGTGAAAATTGTTGATCTGGACAAAGAACAAAACCGGGTTATTTTATCCCACCGCGCTGTCGTGGAGGATGAGCAGACTGCGAGAAAACAGCAATTATTACAATCATTGGAAGCGGGTCAAGTGCTGGAAGGAACCGTACAGCGAATTACGAGTTTCGGTGTATTTGTTGATCTTGGCGGAATTGATGGCCTTGTCCATATATCCCAGCTTGCTCATGAACATGTTAATAAGGCATCAGATGTTGTATCAGAGGGCGATAAAATTAAGGTCGAGGTATTGGCTGTCGATCGTGACAATGAACGCATTTCACTGTCGCGGAAAGCTACATTGCCTGGCCCGTGGGAAAATATAGAAGAACGCATTTCCAAAGGTGACGTTCTCGAAGGTACAGTGAAGCGGCTGGTAAACTTTGGCGCGTTTGTTGAAGTGTTACCAGGTGTAGAGGGCTTAGTGCATATTTCCCAAATCGCCAATCGTCACATTGGTACACCACAGGAGGTATTGGAAGAAGGTCAAACGGTCAAGGTTAAAGTCCTTGATGTTAATGAAACAGAAGAACGCATATCACTAAGTATTAAAGACTTGGAAGAGCAACAAGCCACAGACGATTATAAGCAATATGAGAAAGACGATGATCAATCCAGTTTCCAGCTCGGTGATATGATTGGTGATAAATTGAATAAATATAAGTAAAACTTAATTAAAAAAATAAAAGTTCCTCATGGATGTCGTGAGGAACTTTTTTGTTTAAGAAACCGCCATAGTAGTTATAATACTAAGGGTGGTGAGTTCATTGACAGACGGATTAATATTTTTATGGTTTTCTTGGATATTATGGATCATAGTTACGTTCTTTATGCGGAAAGGACGAAAACGAACGTATTTTGCCTGTGTGTTGCTATTGTTAATTTGCGGTTCAAATATGACATGGGAAATTGGAGAATATAAGGTTACTTTTTCATTTTTAATTCTGTTCGTTTCACTTGTTTTTTTTCATACTATCGCTCAGTCACTTTACCTGTTATTTTCCGCATTTACCCTTTGTCTTGCTTATACTGGTATTCTATTTTGGGAACAAATCACGCCGATATGGATGTTTTTGCCACGAATGATACTTATCCCCCTTGTACTGGTTACTATCATTTCTGTGCTAATCAAATCATTCGAACACAAATTGGCAATTGGATTATTCGGAATTACTTTTGGAGAAATATATCATAGTGTTGTTTTAGTGAGGTATACGATTCGGGAACCCATCGGGGATACGGCATTTTTTGATATGTTAATGACATTTTTGATGCTTCTTACTGTTCTTGAAATATTGCATAAAGGAAAAACTGTCTTATACGCTTTTGCCCAAACATTCTCACGGCCAACTGTTAAAAAGCATAAAGTACACAAAACATTAAATGGATGACTACGAGTTCGACAGGAAATATGTTGTGATTAGTGTGTGCTTTTGCTAGAATTAATAAAGCTGTAACAGGGAATCTTTCCCGAAACAGTAGAAAGTGTAGAAAGGATGTTCCTTTCATGAGGAAATCTGTTATTGCAATTGTAGGCAGACCAAATGTCGGAAAATCAACCATCTTTAATCGGCTGGTTGGCGAGCGTATATCAATCGTAGAAGACATTCCAGGAGTTACAAGAGATCGTATTTATGCAGAAGGAGAATGGTTAACATCAACATTTAATATTATTGATACCGGTGGAATTGAAGTTGGAGATGAACCATTACTGGTAAAGATGCGCCAACAAGCGGAAGTGGCGATCGAGGAAGCAGACGTCATCATCTTTTTGGTAAATGGACGTGAAGGAATTACAGCTGCTGATGAAGAAGTAGCTAAAATATTATATAAGTCAAACAAACCGGTTGTTCTGGCGGTAAATAAAGTAGATAACCCGGAAATGCGGGAACAAATTTACGAATTTTATTCCCTTGGATTTGGCGAACCATATCCAATTTCCGGTGCGCATGGACTTGGTCTTGGTGATATGCTGGATGCAGTCGTTGAGCTGTTTCCAGAACGGGAATTAGTTGATGAAAACGAAGATACGATCCATTTTAGTGTAATTGGCCGTCCGAACGTTGGAAAATCATCATTGGTAAACGCTATTTTAAATGAGGATAGGGTAATCGTCAGTGAAATAGAGGGCACGACAAGAGACGCCATTGATACCAAATTGCGCAAAGACGACCAGGAATACGTCATTATTGATACAGCTGGAATAAGAAAGCGCGGGAAAGTATACGAAACAACGGAAAAATACAGTGTGTTACGAGCATTAAAGGCAATTGAACGATCAGACGTTGTTTTAGTACTTATTGATGCAGAAACAGGTATCCGTGAGCAAGACAAGAAGGTTGCCGGTTATGCCCATGATGCTGGACGAGCTATTGTGATCGTTGTTAATAAATGGGATACTGTAAAATCAGATGAGAAGGCAATGAAAGAGTTTGAAACAAAGGTCAGGGCACATTTTCAATTTTTGGATTATGCGCCAATTGTTTTCTTGTCTGCTAAGACGAAAAAGCGATTGCATACACTGTTACCTGCCATCAATCTGGCGAGTGAAAACCATGCCAAACGGGTGCCAACCAATGTTTTGAATGATGTTATTATGGATGCCTTGGCAATGAACCCAACGCCAACTATAAAAGGGAAACGGCTGAAAGTTCTTTATACAACACAAGTGGCAGCGAAACCAC
The DNA here is from genome assembly GCF_040812445.1 of Lentibacillus sp. L22. Taxonomy (NCBI): domain Bacteria; kingdom Bacillati; phylum Bacillota; class Bacilli; order Caryophanales; family Bacillaceae; genus Lentibacillus; species Lentibacillus sp. L22. Next base: position 135,416 of record NZ_JBFNXI010000001.1, read on the forward strand.
CCGCTTTTGTTGTGTTTGTCAATGATCCGGAGTTAATGCATTTTTCCTATAAACGTTTTTTGGAAAACAAGATCAGGGATGCGTTTGGATTTGTTGGTACACCGATAAAAATTTTTGCACGAAAAAGGCAATAGGAGGAGAACTATTTTGGCAAAAGTTGCTGTACTAGGTGCCGGAAGTTGGGGCACCGCATTAAGTATTGTACTTGCAGATAAAGGACATGATGTACGGTTATGGACGCATCGCAAGGAACAGGCGGATGCGATTAATACAACCCATAAGAATGAAAAGTATCTGGAAATTATGATTCCGGAAAAAATAATAGCGTATCATGATTTACAACAGGCAATACAAGATGTATCTGCCATTATTCTAGTCGTTCCAACGAAAGCGATCCGGGAAGTATGCAGCCAATTGGATACACTATTGGAGGAAAAAGTTACCCTCATTCATGCATCGAAAGGGATTGAACCAGAGAGCCTGAAACGTGTTTCCGAAATGATAGCCGAAGAAATGTCCCAGTACAAAAATGACGATATTGTTGTGCTTTCCGGACCGAGTCATGCCGAAGAAGTTGCAAAACGGCAACCAACAACAGTTACTGTTTCGTCATTAAATGAAAAAAATGCATGTGTGGCCCAAGACCTGTTTATGAGTGATACATTTCGTGTGTATACCAGCACGGATGTAATTGGGGTTGAGCTTGGCGGCGCTCTAAAAAATATCATCGCCCTTGGTGCAGGAATTTCGGATGGGTTGGGATATGGAGACAATGCAAAAGCAGCGCTCATTACCAGAGGATTAGCAGAAATTGCCCGGCTTGGGGCTTCACTTGGTGCCAATCCGTTAACTTTCCTTGGATTACCTGGTGTAGGGGATTTAATCGTAACTTGTACAAGTGTACACAGCAGGAATTGGCGAGCCGGAAATCTATTGGGAAAAGGAAACAAGCTCGACCAGGTATTAAGTCAGATGGGAATGGTTGTCGAAGGGGTCAGAACGGCAAAAGCTGCCTATCAATTTGCCCAAAAACAAGAAATTGAAATGCCAATAACTGCTGGTATTCATAAAATATTGTTTGAAGATGCCAAACCAAAAGATGTGGTTGACCAATTAATGAATCGGACAAAACGGGATGAAATGGATGATTTGGCTGTATTGTTAAGTAATCGATATTCGTCCAATACGGATTAAACTAGCCTAATATCCACTCACTTTCCCCCTTACCTTGCATATAATATGATGAATTAAATTGCAAGGAGGGAAGCTAGTGAGCAATTTTCAAAAGAGTCTCTTTGACAAACTAAACCAAAAAGCTAACATCGATCCCAACGAAGTATATAAAGTGGCTGATTCGGTCAAAAACGCGAACTTTTCCGATGAAAAAACCGTTCGGGATTTGGTACGCAGGCTGTCAAAATTGGCAAACAAACCAATTTCCAAAGAAAAAGAAGACAAAATTGTACAATCTATTACGAAAAATAAAATGCCAGCAGATATGCAATCACTGAATCAACTATTTAAAAAGTAATAAGAACTGGGCAAGTTGAGGATGCAAATACGGAAAATCTTGCATAAAATAAATCGCACAAGCATTCATGGATAGAGTTGTTGTGGGTGTTATTTAGTCAATCTGAGATGAAGTTAGCCCTCCTTCATCTCAGGAAATATTTTCGGACGTTTTAAACAAAAGGTCTTTTCGTGCGATGGGCAATAATCATGTGTTATAATAATTTGTCAGGTTATGAGGTGCTCGATTTAGAGGTGAGGTTATGTCAGTAGGCTTAATAAAAATGTGGATATCCTTTGCTGGAATAATCCTGCTGTTAATAGCAATCGGTCTGATTCTCTTAAGCAGATACAAGCTGAAAGGATTTTTTGCTATCATCATTTCTGTACTTGCTTATATCTGTTTGATTTTAGGCGGTATTATTATATTTTATATTGTTCTTAGCGGGCCAGTGTAGGAGGAGACACACCAATGAAATATACATATTTTCGTTTATGCATTGTTTTGCTTGTTATCATTGCGACATTAAGCGGATGTTTGTACCCGGATGACAAGCTTAGCAAAAATAATGCTCCAAATGAAGATCAACTGGAATTGGTTCAAAATGCGGTTGATGAATACCAGGAACAAACAAATGGTCTGGTTCCCATCAAAACGAAGGATGAGGATACACCAATTTTTCAAAAATACTTGATTGATTTTACAGCATTAAAGGAAAAGCACCTTATTACCGAAACTCCTGGAAATGCCTATGAAAATGGCGGAGTCTATCAATACACATTGATCACGCCGGAGGATAATCCCCGGGTTAAATTAATTGATTTGCGCATGACGGAAACCATTCGTTCGGTAGGGGTCAAGCTGAATATGTATCGGAATGAGCACATGTATCCGCCATATGGAGAACAAATTACCAAAGGAGTATATAAATTAAATTATAAAAAGTTAGGATTGGACAGGGAACCGGTTGTAAAAAGCCCATACTCCCAAAAGAATCTGCCCGTCATTATCAATACCGATGGTGAATTATTTGTTGACTACCGGATGGATCTTTATGACGCATTAAATAAGCATGGGCATGATGTGAAGGAAGGGGACGACATCCGCTACCTGTTAGCAGAAAACAACCCATTTGTACCAGCGTATTCACTTCCGTACACTGTTCATGATGGAGAGCCGGTTTTTTTACAAAAAGAAGATAAATAAGGCATATAAACTCCCTTGTCACATATATTGTGGCAAGGGAGTTTTATTGGAATGTGATTATTGAATAACGGGTAATTGTTACGACACTCCCCCGAAAATTTCGGTCCTTTCTAATGTTACACGTTATTCACCACAGAGACACCAGGATTCTTTTTTATATTTTTCTATTCATTTAAGGCATAATTTGATAGGACAACATCATAGACTTGTAATGTCAATTATTCGTAGTTTGTTCGTTAGTAAATGTAATGGAGATCGGGAGGGGATCGTTTGGAAAGAGTTGATATTTTTAAAGATATTTCGAAGCGGACGAATGGAGATATTTATTTAGGTATTGTTGGAGCGGTTCGGACAGGCAAATCAACATTTATAAAAAAGTTCATGGAACAGGTTGTATTACCAAGTATTGAAGACGAGAATGATCGCAGTCGTGCACTTGATGAGTTGCCACAAAGCGCTGCCGGTAAAACAATCATGACGACAGAACCCAAATTCGTTCCCAATCAGGCGGTATCCATACATGTAGATGAGGGTTTGGATGTCAATATCAGACTCGTAGATTGTGTAGGATATGCTGTTGATGGCGCCAAAGGTTTTGAAGATGAGAATGGACCAAGAATGATTCACACACCATGGTATGAGGAACCAATCCCATTCCATGATGCCGCGGAAATTGGCACAAGAAAGGTTATTCAAGAACATTCTACGATGGGGGTTATTGTAACAACCGATGGAACCATTGGTGAAATCCCTCGCAGTGACTATGTTGAAGCAGAAGAAAAGGTAGTAGATGAGTTAAAAGAAGTAGGTAAACCATTTATTATGGTGATCAATTCGGTTAGACCTTCAAGCCAGGAAACGGAGTTATTGAGACAAGAATTGGCAGAAAAATATGATATTCCTGTATTGGCAATTAGTATCGAATCTATGACTGAACATGATGTTCATAATGTTTTGCGGGAGGCTTTATTCGAATTTCCAGTATTGGAGGTCAATGTGAATCTGCCGAGCTGGGTCATGGTATTACGAGAAAATCATTGGCTCCGGGAGAATTATCAAGATGCGATCCAGACTACTGTAAAAGACATCAAGCGGCTGCGTGATGTGGATAGCATTGTGGGGCACTTTAACGATTATGAATATATTGAACGAGCGAATATTGCCGGGATGGAGATGGGGGATGGGGTCGCTGAAATTGATTTGCATGCACCCGATGATTTATATGACCAAATACTGACAGAAATTGTTGGTGAAGAAATCCGCGGGAAGGATCATCTGCTTGAACTAATGCAAAATTTCGCCTATGCCAAAAGGGAGTATGATCAGGTTTCAGGTGCATTGCAAATGGTCAAACAAACAGGTTACGGAATCGCGGCACCGAGTTTGGAGGATATGGCGCTCGATGAGCCAGAGATTATCCGTCAGGGCTCACGTTTTGGAGTGCGTCTCAAGGCAGTAGCACCATCCATACACATGATCAAGGTTGAAGTGGAATCTGAATTCGCCCCGATTATCGGAACAGAAAAACAAAGTGAAGAGCTTGTCAGATATTTGATGCAAGATTTTGAGGAAGATCCGCTATCCATTTGGGAATCAGATATCTTTGGCCGTTCACTCAGTTCAATTGTCAGAGAAGGTATTCAAGCTAAAATTGCTATGATGCCTGAAAATGCCAGATATAAATTAAAAGATACGCTGGAACGGATTATCAATGAGGGGTCAGGTGGATTAATCGCCATTATTTTATAGCAGCAAACGGGCTGCTATTTTTTTTGCGCATTTTTGCACTTAAAAAAAGGGATTGCTCATATAGCTTTGAAACTAAATTCGTCTATTAAAAAGCGTGAATATGGCGGTTTCATTTTAGTTCTTCCATGAAACCACCAACATTTCTTATATAAATAAAATTTTTTTGTGAAAACAGCAGGAAATTCCGTATTTATGTCGTATAACTATAATAATGCCTGCGCATTGGATAAGGCGGTTATTTTAACAAAAAACAGGAAAAATCATAAAAAATACCCCAATTTATTATAAAAATACGATCTTATTGTTGAATTTTGTTGCAAACTCAGTTATTATAAGCCTTGTCATCAATGAAAAAGGTGGCTTAAAAGTATAAAAGCAGGCAATTTGGTTAACAAATGAAGACATCATGATTTATTTGTAATTCCAATGTCTATGAAGACTCTGGGAGGAGGTGAATGTCATGAATAAAACAGACTTAATAAATGCAGTAGCTGAGAAGAGCGAACTATCAAAGAAAGATGCTACAAAAGCTGTTGATGCAGTTTTTGAATCTGTCATGGATTCACTTAAACAAGGTGAAAAAGTACAGTTGATTGGATTTGGGAACTTTGAAGTACGTGAGCGTTCAGCTCGTAAAGGCCGCAATCCACAAACTGGTGAAGAAATTGAAATTCCTGCAAGCAAGGTGCCTGCGTTTAAACCAGGAAAAGCCCTTAAAGATACAGTAAAATAATGGATTTACATAGGGCGGAAAAAGGATGCGTCAATGCGCATCCTTTTTCTATGGAAAAAAGAAATACTTCTTGAATGAAGTTTCACCAGTAGAACGGGACTAACATTCACGGGAGTAGCCCCCACTGAAGTTTCACTTTATGATTTGCCAAGGAATTATGCTATAATGACTTGGGAAGATGAAAGCCGTGTACAACTGTCTCATTTGGTACAAGCGCATCCTGCTTAAAGGCGGGATCAACCTTGTAAGAGGATTGGCAGATTTCAAGTGATACAATCAAACCAGACAGTTAGCTTATTGCCCATCTATTCCGGTGACCTTAGTGAAAAGGCTTAGGTGATGATATTTGAACACACTAGATAAGCAAATGAAAAAATACAAAGCATTAATTAACAAGCATATGCAACATACATATTTAGACAAGTACATAAGAAGTGCGATTATCCCCGAAGAGAAACTATTTGTTTTGTTATCCGTTATCAATACCAAGGGGTTATCTGAATCACAAAAAGACACATATATCATTACCGCGATGCTCGTTCAAATAGCGTTGGACACGCATGACACGGTCGTAAAAGTAACGGATCCTGCTGAGGGCAAACAGGAAAAACGCAGAAAACAGTTATCCGTTCTTGCCGGGGATTATTATAGTGGGCTCTATTATTCATTACTGGCAAATAGTAACGATTTTGATATGATTCATGTGCTTGCAACAGCAATTAAAGAAATCAATGAGGCAAAAATGAACTTGTATTATTTGGCTACTGATTCCTTGGAGAAATACGTACAAATTGTGAAGAAGGTGGAATCTTTATTATTTGTTCGGATAGCAATGCATGTGAATGAATTCGCGATAATAGGTTTGTTGGAGAATTGGTTGCTGGAAAATCGGCTGGTTCATGAAAAACAATGCTTGCAAAACAAAGGATATTCACCTTTGTTTGCTTGGTGGCCTAAAGATGAATCTGTTCTATCAGCCAATTTGGAATCAATCATCGACCGTTTGCATGCGCGAATAAAAACAGAAATTGAGGAAATTCCATCCAGTTATCATGACCTGTCAGATCGTATAACCGCTCAACTGAATGATCATTCTACGATCCGAACAAAACAAGCGGAAGAAGGGTAACAGATGCAACAGCAAGAGAAAGAGGAACGTGTCCATCACGTGTTTGAAAAAATATATAATAACTATGATGCAATGAATTCCGTTATCTCATTTGAAATGCACAAGGCATGGCGCAAAGATGTGATGAAGCAAATGCAAGTGCAAAATGGTGAACAAGCACTTGATGTTTGTTGTGGAACCGGTGATTGGTCATTTTCCCTGGCAAAAAAAGTAGGGCCAACGGGGAAGGTAATTGGATTGGATTTTAGTGAGAACATGCTTCAAGTTGCCAAAGAAAAACAAAGACATACATTTCCAATGAGGCAGCTCCAATTTATCCACGGAAATGCCATGCAGTTACCATTTGCAGACAATACATTTGATTATGTTACCATCGGATTTGGTTTAAGAAATGTCCCGGATTATATGACTGTTTTAAGGGAAATGTATCGAGTAGTTAAACCAAATGGGAAAGTTGTGTGTTTGGAGACATCCCAGCCTACAATGATTGGCTATAGACAACTATTTTATTTTTATTTTCGATTTATTATGCCATTATTTGGCCGTTTATTTGCAAAGAGCTATAAGGAGTATGCCTGGTTACATGAATCAGCAAGAGATTTTCCAGGTAAACAGAAATTGAAACAGATGTTTGAACAAGCAGGTTTCTCCCAAGTTCAAGTAAAAAGTTACAGTGGCGGAGCAGCAGCAATGCATATGGGCACAAAGGCGTAAGCACCCCGGTTAGCGGCGTACAAACTGCGCCCGTGCAACACGGGTGGTTCGGCGTTGCCGCGCAAAGCGGCGTCCTTAGCCGAACATCCTTACCTACGAGATAAAGGAAACATGCCCCTGCAAAAGGGGTATGCCGACGTTGGCCGCAAAGGCCGTTCTTAGTCGGCCTTCCTTTAACTTACGAACCGATGTTGACTTATCGTAGGAAGAAACCTGAAGTTTGCTAGCCGCTGGGTGCTGAAGCCAGACGGCACAAAGGCGTAAGCACCCGGTTAGGCTTGCCACATTAGTACAAAACAATGTTGAAACGCAAAAGGTGACATGCATGAAATTAGCGAAGACTTATGGATATTTAAAAAAAGATTTAGATCATATTGAACAAGCCTTAAATAGCGCAATCCAGGCGGAACACCCTGTTTTACGGAATGCAGCTACACAGTTATTGAATGCTGGTGGAAAAAGGATCCGTCCGGTATTTGTTCTGCTGTCCGGACAATTTGGCAACTATGATATGGAACGGATGAAGACTGTTGCTGTCTCGCTGGAACTCATTCACATGGCTACGCTTGTTCACGACGATGTGATTGACGATGCTGAGTTACGGAGGGGAAAACCAACCATTCGGCAATTATACGATAATCGTGTTGCTATGTATGCCGGTGATTATATACTGGCGAGATCCTTAGAACAAATCACCATGTTAAAAAAACCGCAAGCACACCATGTGTTATCAAAGACGATTGTCGACGTTTGCATTGGAGAGATCGAGCAGATCAAGGACAAGTATGACTGGAACCAGCATCTGAGAAATTATTTGCGCAGAATCAAGCGAAAAACGGCCTTATTAATCGCAACAAGTTGCAAATTGGGAGCCATTGCTGCGGATGTGTCTGAAGTATATGCCAATAAATTATATCAGTACGGTTATTATATTGGCATGTCTTATCAAATTATTGATGACATCCTCGATTTCACCTCATCCGCGCAAGAACTCGGCAAGCCGGTTGGAAATGATCTGTTGCAAGGCAATATTACCTTACCTGTTTTATTCGCTATGGAGGATAAAGACTTTAAGCGTTTATTACAAGAAACCTTTTTGAATCCGGATACCATTTCGGATAGGCAGATGCAAGTGCTGTTGACGGGACTGCATGAAACAGATGCGATAAACCGCTCCTATAACTTGAGTAATCGTTATTTGGAAAAGGCATTGCATATTGTCGAGCAATTGCCGAATGTCAAAGCAAGGAACACATTAAAGGAAGTTGCTAAATACATTGGTAAGCGACGTACGTGAACATTGTCATTTCTGTCAAAGTTTGTTAAGATTTTATAGGTTTGACAAAATATACATACTTGAAGAGGTGGAAAAATGGAAAAAACATTTTTGATGGTAAAGCCGGATGGTGTGCAACGCGATTTAATTGGTGAAATTGTTACACGTTTTGAACGGAAAGGATTTCAACTCGTCGGCGCGAAATTAATGAACATTTCGACAGATTTAGCCGAAACACATTATAGTGAACATAAGGAACGCCCTTTCTTTGGTGAATTGGTAGGATTCATCACATCCGGACCTGTATTTGCCATGGTTTGGGAAGGAGAAAACGTGATTACAACTGCTCGGGAAATGATGGGAAAAACCAACCCAGCTGAGGCAGCGCCAGGTACCATTCGTGGCGATTTCGGTGTTACGGTTGGAAAAAACATTATTCATGGCTCTGATTCGCCTGAAAGCGCTGTACGTGAAATCAATTTATTTTTCAATGAAAACGATATTTTATCATATGAAAAACAAGAGAACACTTGGATTTATTAAACAGCAACAACCTCCGTCCCAAAACGGAGGTTTCTTTATTACAGGATACTTTTTTTACCACGCATTAACTGGCAGTAATCCCCCTGCTTTATAAAACAAAAAGGAAATACTCTTGTGGATTGATGCCCAAGGGTATTTTTTTAAGTGTCAGCGACTATATTTGAATCGCTCCATTGCATAAATCAATTATTCGTCATATAATTATAAATTATTACTTACATAATCATTTCCTTAAATATTGCCACATTTGGATTTGAATGTGATATAGTTATACAAAATTGCTTGGATGGAGGATGTAACAATGCGTTATTTAACTGCGGGAGAATCACACGGAAAACAACTGACAACAATCATCGAAGGCATTCCTTCCAATATGCCATTGGTTAAAGAAGATATTAATTCTTCTTTGCTACGTAGACAAAAAGGGCATGGGCGTGGTAAACGCATGCAAATCGAAAAGGACATGGCTGAAATAACGAGTGGTGTTCGTCATGGCTACACATTGGGCTCGCCGATAGCTTTGGTTATACATAATGATGATTTTAAACATTGGACCGATATCATGGGAGAGGATCCAGTTGCGCAAGATCAAAAAATCCGTCGTGAAGTATCACGGCCGAGACCAGGGCATGCGGATTTGAATGGTGCACTTAAATATGGTCATCGGGATATGCGCAATGTACTGGAACGCTCCTCGGCAAGAGAAACGGCTGCACGCGTGGCTGCTGGGGCCGTTGCAAAAACACTGTTAAAACAACTGGGTATTGACGTTGTTGGCTATGTTAAAGAAATCGCTGGAATTCGGGCTGCTGAGATAAGTGATTTATCATGCCAGGAGCGATTTGAACGACAAGAAGCGTCTCCTGTACGTACGCTTGACAAAACAGTGGAAAAAGAAATGATGGATGCCATCGATCAAGCCAAAAAGGATGGTGATTCAATCGGTGGGATTTGTGAGGTATATGTACAAGGCATGCCCGCTGGTGTTGGTTCCTATGTCCACTATGATCGTAAACTTGATGGCCGGATCGCTGGTAGTGTTGCAAGTATTAATGCATTTAAAGGGGTCGAATTTGGTATCGGTTTTGAAGCAGCCCGAAAAAACGGCAGCGAAGTCCATGATGAAATTACCTGGAACGAACAAGCTGGCTATTATCGCAAAACCAATCGACTGGGTGGTTTTGAAGGTGGAATGACGACCGGGATGCCCATCATTGTCCGTGGTGTCATGAAACCAATCCCAACTTTGTATAAACCGTTGCAAAGTATTGACATTGAAACAAAGGAGCCGTTTCATGCAAGTATCGAGCGATCTGATTCGTGTGCTGTCCCAGCTGCATCTGTGGTCATGGAACATGTGGTGGCCTTTGAGCTGGCCCGGACGCTTTTGGAACAATTTCCAAACGACCAGTTTGATAAATTGAAAGCGGCCATTGATGAATACCGGGAAGAAATAAGGTGTTTTTAATGGATAAACTATTGATCCAAACAAGTACAGATCCTTACTTTATTTTTACGGGTAAGGATCTGCGGTTTTCACTAACTAAAATTTTACCGAAAAAGTACCCGACAATCATGATAATTACTGACGATATTGTGGCCGATTTATATCTTGATGATTGTCTGAAAAGTTTGCCGAAAGATGCTCGTATCTTTCATTCGATTGTCCAGCACGGCGAACACGCAAAGGGAATCAAGACATACTATCAGTTGCTTACTGATGCGATTACCGGTGGTTTGGACAGGCAATCTCTGATTATTGCTTTAGGCGGTGGTGTTGTCGGAGATCTTGCCGGATTTGTTGCTGCTACCTTTATGCGCGGAATTGATTACATTCAAATGCCGACGACTATCCTCGCGCACGATAGTAGTGTAGGGGGAAAGGTTGCGATTAACCACGAATTAGGAAAAAATCTGATTGGTAATTTTTACCCACCGAAAGCGGTTATTTATGATACAACAACATTGGCATCATTGGACGAACGGGAAATACGTTCCGGTTATGCCGAACTTGTCAAGGAAGCATTAATTGCGGATAAAACATTTTTTGATCAATTAATGAATACAAATCTTGCTTCGCTAACGACTGATCAGTTGGCAAATCATTTGCAAAACGGTATGGCGATCAAGGCAAAAATAGTAGAAGCGGATGAAAAAGAAGCCGGTATTCGCAAATACTTAAATCTTGGTCATACACTCGGTCATGCACTCGAAGCAGAATTAGGTTATGGCATATTGACACATGGTGAAGCAGTGGCGATCGGTACATTATTCGCGATCAAGGTCAGCGAAACGATTTTTTCTGGAAATCTACCATATATGAAACTAAAAAGCTGGCTGCAAGAAAATAATTATCCATTATCAGTAAAGCCGGCGGTCAATGTGACAGCATTAATAAACAAAATGAAATCAGATAAAAAAACGGTAGCCAAAAAGATTCATATGGTATTACTGAAACAAATTGGTAATTTGCAGGAGATGGAAATAAGTGACAAAGAGATATCTTTATTATTGGAATCATTCTTTAGAGAGCTGGTGGTAGCATGATACGTGGTGTACGTGGAGCAACGACTATCGAGGAAAATAATGAACAAGAGATTGTAACCAATACAAAAGAATTAGTCGAGGAAATGGTAGATAGCAATGGAATAAAACCCGAGGATATTTCCCATGTCTTCATTTCCGTAACCAGTGATGTAACTGCTGCTTTTCCGGCAAAATCACTTCGGCAAATTCCGGGATGGGTATATGTACCAGTGATGTGTATGCAAGAAATTGAAGTCCCAGGAAGTCTCACGCGTTGTATCCGGGTGATGATGGTCACGAATACAACCATGGATCAGCGGGAAGTACAGCATGTATTCCTTCATGGGGCAAAACAACTACGTCCGGATTTAATTGGAGAGGAAGGTAATGAAGCAAATGTACGGAAAACAAATATTAACTGAAATGGCACCATATAAACAAGGCAAACAAATGGATGAGGTAAAGGCTGAATACGGATTATCCAAGATTGTAAAACTGGCATCAAATGAGAATCCATTTGGTTATTCACCAAGACTAAGGGAACAATTACCATCAATACTAAACGAATTTGAATTTTATCCGGATGGACACGCGCAAGCTCTACGGACTAAATTAGCGGAAAAGTTGGCTGTCCCTGAAGATCAGTTGGTTTTCGGCAGCGGAACAGATGAACTGATACAGATTATTTGCCGAACATTTTTGTATCCTGGTGTAAACACAGTGATGGCCACCCCGACCTTTGGGCAATATAAACATCACGCACTTGTTGAGGGGGCTGATGTAAAGGAAATCCCAACCGTAAATGGCTATCATGATCTACCGGCAATGATGAAGGCAATAGACAAACAAACAAAAGTAGTATGGCTATGTTCACCTAATAATCCAACAGGAAGTCTGATTCCCAAGAATGAACTTATTGCATTTCTGGATCAATGTCCTGAAGATGTCCTGGTGATACTGGATGAGGCATATTACGAATATATTGCTTCTGATCACCGATATCATACCATCGACGCCATTCGTACACATAAGAATCTATTATTATTAAGAACATTTTCCAAGGCATATGGGCTGGCAGGCTTACGTGTAGGTTATGGAATTGGCGATGAAGAACTGATTGCTAAATTAAATATTGTCAGGGGCCCATTTAACACTTCATCTCTCGCACAAAAAGCAGCAATCATTGCGATTGGGGATCAAAATTTTATTGAAGAAACCAATCAGCGAAATTACAAAATCAAAGACGACTTTCAACGCTTCTTAGATAATCTTGGCTGGTCTTATGATGATTCACAAACCAATTTTCTGCTCGTTAAGCTGCCGGTCGCAGGAACTGAATTATACGATTATTTATTGAAACGAGGGTATATTATTAGACCCGGGGAGGCACTTGGCTGTCCAAATACAGCTCGTATCACGATTGGCAATGAACAGGATATGAAAGAATTACAAACGATACTAACAGACTTTGCAAAGTTGAGGGATTGACATGGCAAAACAAACAATATTTGTCATTGGGCTTGGGCTGATTGGTGGATCACTGGCAAAGGCAATTGCGGAAACGAACAATTGCTATATCATTGGCTATGATACGAACCCCAAGACGATTGAATTTGCCCAAATGAGCGGAATCATTGATGAATCGAGCTTATCGATTACTGAGTCAGTAAAAAAAGCAGACGTTGTTATTTTTGGGACACCGATTTCGGATACCATTGCCTTGATGCAGCAAATTGATGAGGTGCCGCTCGATCATCCCGTTATTATGACGGATGTTTGCTCTGTGAAGAGTTCCGTCATGTTGGCAGCCAAACAATTAAAGAATCCCAATATTACATTCATCGGTGGTCACCCAATGGCAGGTTCACACAAAAAGGGTATCATGGCAGCGAAAACCTATTTATTCGAAAATGCGATCTATGTGCTGTCACCATTGGACGAGCAATCAATTGCACAGGTAGAGACGCTGAAGGAATTATTAAAGGGCACAAGAAGTAATTTTGTTATTTTGCATCCTGATGCGCATGATGAAATGACCGGAGTAATCTCCCATTTCCCTCATTTGATTGCCTCATCTCTGGTTCATCAGGCCAAAAAATGGGAGCATACCCATACATTTATTCCCAAGCTTGCGGCCGGGGGATTTCGTGATATAACACGGATCGCCTCAAGCAATCCGGAAATGTGGCAGGATATTTTTTACCATAACCGGGAGAAAATGTCCCAGTTATTGTCAGATTGGATCGCTGAAATGACGGAATTAAAGCAGCTGATCGACCAGAATCAACATGTACAAATGACTGGTTATCTTAAACAGGCAAAGGAATACCGGGACGGTTTAGGAAAAGATGATAAAGGTGCAATTCCGGCATTTCACGATTTGTATGTAGATATTCCCGACCAAAGCGGCGCTGTCGCTTCCGTGATGCAAATCCTAGCTGCCAAAGAAATCAGCATAAAAAATATTGAAATCCTGGAAATACGGGATGAAAGCATCACCGGTATCTTACGCCTAAGCTTTCCGACTGAGGCATTCCAATTGGCAGGTAGCCAGATTTTACAAAAAAAGGGATATGAAGTCATCATGGATAATTGAGTAGATGTTCGTCATAGCTCCACTAAGGTGATGATATTACATAGGGAACGTGTTCATTGCCTATAATTTGTAAAGAACAAAAGGAAGTGGTTGAATGAGTGTTAAAGAGCTGACGCCGAGTCACAAATCACTGACCGGTGTATTAGAAGTCCCGGGGGATAAATCAATTTCACATCGGTCTGTTATACTCGGGTCCATGGCAAATGGAACCACGACCGTCAGAAACTTTCTGGATGGTGAAGATTGTTTGCGGACAGTTGCCATTTTTAAAGCTTTGGGTGTAACCATTGAGAAACATCATACCACCCTTACGATTCATGGGAAAGGAACACAAAACTTAATGGAACCCGTTGTACCACTTTATTTTGGCAATTCCGGAACAACTGCCCGTCTAATGATCGGGGTGCTGTCAGGACTCAGGTTTTTCTCCACTGTTTATGGTGATCCATATTTAACGAAACGGCCAATGGATCGGGTGATTATACCTGCCCAACAAATGGGAGCAGTGTTTGATGGACGAAAGGGTGGAACATTTTTACCTTTATCGATCAGGGGCGGGGAACTTACCGGAATACGTTATACGCTTCCTGTCAAAAGTGCCCAGGTAAAATCATCTGTACTGCTTGCAGGGCTATTGGCTGAAGGGGAAACCACTGTAATTGAACAGACTCCGACAAGAAACCATACCGAAAACATGCTTGGTGCGTTCGGTGCGAATGTAGAACAACAGGACGGAGAAATCACCCTGGCTGGGAAACAGAAGTTAACCGCAACCGATGTTTTTGTGCCTGGTGATATATCATCTGCTGCATTCTTTTTTGCGGCTGCTGCTATTGTAAAGGGAAGTCAATTAACCATTAAAAACGTTGGACTTAATTCGACACGAACCGGAATTCTTGATGTCATGCAGCAAATGGGGGCTGCAGTCGAAATAAGTAATGAGCAAACTATTAGCGGCGAACAGATGGGTGATGTTACAATTTCCTATAGCAATTTAAAAAGCACGGTCATTGAAGGAGAAATTATTCCACGGTTAATTGATGAAATACCGATTATTGCGTTGCTGGCAACCCAAGCCAAAGGAAAAACCATTATCAGGGATGCTGCTGAATTAAGATTGAAGGAAACGGATCGGATAGCTGCGATTGTTGAAGTGTTAACCACTTTAGGTGCACAAATCGAGGCGACGGACGATGGCATGATTATTCACGGCAAGTCAATATTACATGGTGGAAAAGTACGATCTTTTCATGACCACCGAATCGCTATGATGGCGTCAATTGGTTCGCTTATAGCAACAGATCGTGTATACTTGGATGATGATTCTTGTATAGCTATTTCCTACCCGGATTTCTTCACTGATCTGGCTACGGTTTTAAATTAATCTTAAACGAAAGAATCCGCTTCATGGTGGATTCTTTTTCAACTATGGAAAGGATGTACCAGCTTGGAAACGATTATGGAAGCAGTTCACTTGATGGAAAGTAAGAAAAGCGATGAAGCAATTGCTTTATTAGAAGATTATTTGCCAGTGGCTGATGAAGAAGAGCGCTTTACGATAGCAGAACTATTTGTCCAATGGGGTTTTCTGCAGGAAGCAAGCCAGATCTTGGAGGAGCTGCTGCAACAATACCCACATGAAGGTGAAATCAAGGTTATGTTGGCCGATATTTATATTGAGCTTGAAGCCGATGAAAAGGCGATTGAATTGTTAAATAATATTCATGAAACGGATGAATCTTATTTAGAGGCATTGATTCAACTTGCTGATTTGTATCAGGCACAGGGATTGTTCGAGGTAGCGGAACAAAAACTACTTACTGCTAAACAATTAAATCCAACCGAACCGATTATTGATTTTGCTTTGGGTGAATTATTGTTTTCTACCGGTGATTATCTGAAAGCGATCACGTATTATCAAAAAGTGATCGGGGTAACAAAGGAAGTTGCAAATGTATCTGTCCCTGTTCGTTTGGCTGAGAGCTATGCAGCAATCGGGGAATATGAAGAAGCGTTGAAAATTTATCAGGATGTCGAACATGAAGATTCGGACACCTTATTTAAGTATGGATTAACCGCATACCAAGCAGGAAGAAGCGATATTGCGATAAAGGCATGGGAGCATGTCGTTGAAATCGATCCGTATTACCACACTGTTTATTATCAATTAGCTAAAGCTTATGAAGAGGAAGAACTACCCAACGAAGCATACACCACAGCGAAAAAAGGGCTGCAGGTTGATGAGTTTAATAAGGAACTGTTTTTCTAT
This sequence comes from Lentibacillus sp. L22, assembly GCF_040812445.1. Lineage (NCBI taxonomy): Bacteria > Bacillati > Bacillota > Bacilli > Caryophanales > Bacillaceae > Lentibacillus > Lentibacillus sp. L22. The sequence continues at coordinate 151,667 of NZ_JBFNXI010000001.1, forward strand.
GCAGGCACATTGGCGCATCAACTAAATGAAAATACTGATAGTGAAAAATGGATGCGGCAAGCAATTGCTTTGGATCCTGATTATAAAGAAGCGATCCTGTCATTGATTGAAATTTTTAAAGAAAAAAATCAGTATGCCGATATCATTGATTTGATTGAGGAAGTGAAAACAACCGGTGCGAATGACCCGCTATATGAGTGGGAGCTGGCAAGAGCCTACAATGAAACAGAATCATATAAAAATGCATTAAACCATTATCAAGAAGCATATAATAGCCTTAATAAAGATAGTGAATTTTTAAAAGAATATGCGTACTTTCTGACCGAAGAAGGGAGGATAGCTGAAGCACTGCCAATTTTTCGGGCGTATTTACAGTATCAGCCTGAAGATTATGAGGTAGAGGAATTTTATAATCGGCTGGATGAAGAAACAGACAGATAACAGATAATTAACTTTTTATACTAGAATAGTGAAGGAGGTAAATGATATGCAAACTCCTATTTCCGTACAAGATAAAAAGGAATTTATTCAATGGTTTTTAAATAATTATCAATTAAAAAAGCGTGAAAGTGTCTGGATTCTTAACTATTTGATCAACCATGAAGAGATATTGGCCAATGCTCACTTTATTAGGGAAGCGAGATTTTGCCCAAGGGCGATAATCATGAGTAGTCATTGCTCAAACGAAGTACCGTTTCGCTTTTACAAAAGTCAATTGGTAACAACCGATGCTGAAAAATCATTCCACGATATCCGTTTGAATCAGAAAGAGCCTTTATATATTCAATTAAATTTCCGTGATGCCAAGCAAAATGCATTATATGTAGCTATTTTAGAGGATAATCCGTTTGTCCCCGAAGATTATTTTATTACAAACAAGGATCGGGAATACGCGAAACGGCTATTGGATAAAGTTATCTACGATTATCAGCGAAATGCATTACAAACGGAAATTGATCAGGCACTTGATGAGAAAGACCAGCAAAAATTCACAGAGTTGGTGAAACGGTTACATAATCTGGAGAGAAAAAACCCCTTTCAACCTAAATTGCTAAGGCAATAGGTTGATTTTTTTTGCCTTGATAGATAAGATTTAGGTTAAGCGTGATTATTTCGCTTATATTTTTTATTTTTTTGTAAAACATAGAAGGAGAGGCAGGATTCATATGCAATGGAGTAAACCGGACTTACAACAATACATAAAGGCTAAGGAATATGTTGATACTTTAATTATTCCATTACTTCCGTTTCAGTTATCCCGCGATGAAAACCTGGAGAAAGATGCTTTCCGAGGGGATGTGCTGAATATTTTCACAAATGCAATTGAAAAGGAATTGACCGGAAGAGTATTATTAAGTCCAAACTATGCCTATTTGAATGAAAAAGACATGGATGCCGAAATCAAACGATTGAATCTGTGGGTGGAGAATGGTCTGAAACAACCGTTTGAGCATGTTTTTTTTGTAACGTTTGATTCAAAATGGAAAAGGCATGAGCGTGAACTAAATGGAACACTTATCTGGCTTGCAGGGATTCAAACCGGAGACATTCATTCCAAAGAAATGCAGGCCTTTATCAAAGAACAAGTGAATCAAATCGGGGAACTGATACAATCTTATTGGGTATAATACGAAACTTTTATAACAACAGGGATTATTTATTGACCGGACAAACAGTTTGCGCTATCATGGTAGTGTCCTAGTAATCTGATTAAATCATTTTGTCCGTGAAAAACGAATAGAGGGGGGAAAATCATGAGTGAGAAAAAGCAACAGGTATCCCGTCGGCAATTTCTTAATTATACGCTTACAGGCGTAGGTGGTTTTATGGCAGCAGGTATGCTTGCTCCGATGTTACGAATGGCAGTTGATCCTGTCTTGCAGCCAACTACAAAAGGTGAGATGGTAAATGTCGGTATGTCTGTCGATGATCTTACCGATGAACCTCAACGTGTCGATTGGAAAATTGATCAGGTTGACGGATGGTATGAATCAGAAGTTGAGAAGGCAGCTTGGGTTTATAAGGATGATAACGGTGATGTTGTCGCACTTTCCCCAATTTGTAAGCACCTTGGCTGTTTTGTTTCCTGGGAAGGCAGTGATGACTTTCCCAACCAATTTTATTGTCCATGTCACGGGGGGCGCTATTACAAAAATGGTGTAAACGTTCCACATACACCACCAACTGCTCCGCTTGATGCTTATGAAACGAAGGTAAAAGATGGAATGTTGTTCCTTGGAGAAGCAAAACCACGAGGGGGGGCGTAATAAATTATGCTGCAGAAAATGTATGATTGGATTGATGAACGCGTTGATATTACGCCTTTATGGCGCGATATTGCGGATCACGAAGTACCGGAACACGTTAACCCCGCGCATCATTTTTCCGCGTTTGTGTATTGCTTTGGGGGCTTGACATTCTTCGTAACGGTAATACAAATACTTTCCGGTATGTTTTTAACAATGTACTATGTTCCAGATATTGAAAATGCATGGAAATCTGTTTATTACCTGCAAACAGAGGTTGCACATGGGCAAATTGTCAGAGGCATGCACCACTGGGGCGCAAGCGTTGTAATTGTAATGCTATTCTTACATACTTTGCGCGTATTCTTTCAAGGCGCATATAAAAAACCGCGTGAACTTAATTGGATGGTCGGAGTACTACTTTTCTTCTGTATCCTTGGACTGGGTTTCACGGGTTATCTGTTGCCATGGGATAACAAAGCATATTTCGCAACACAGGTTGGACTTGAAATTGCCGAACAGGTACCATTTATTGGGGAATGGATTAAGATTCTGTTATCCGGTGATGCGAGCATTGTCGGTGCGCAGACATTGACACGATTCTTCGCAATTCATGTGTTCTTCTTGCCGGGAGCGTTGTTTGCTTTAATGGCTGTTCACTTTTTGTTAATCCGTAAACAAGGAATTTCCGGACCACTATAAAAAAAGGAGGGGGAAGCTGTGCACAAGGGTAAAGGAATGAAATTTGTCGGTGATTCACGGATTTCTGCCGATACAAAACCAAATATTCCAAAAGACTATTCAGAGTATCCTGGAAGAACAGAAGCTTTTTGGCCCAACTTTTTATTGAAAGAATGGTTAGTTGGTGCTGTATTCCTGGTTGGATTTCTCTGTTTGACTATCGCGCATCCATCACCGCTGGAAGGGATGGCTGATCCGACAAACGCAGGATATATACCATTGCCAGACTGGTATTTCTTATTTTTATACGAATTGCTAAAATATGACTTTGCAAGTGGACCGTATATCCTAATTGGTCTTCTTGTTATTCCAGGTCTTGCATTTGGAAGTCTGTTATTGGCACCGTTTTTGGACAGGGGCCCGGGCAGGAGACCACATCAACGGCCAGTTGCTGTCGGAATGATGTTACTTGCAGTTGCATCTGTCATTTGGCTTACTTATGAATCAGCTTCAGGTGTTGACTGGGAAGCACGTGCGGAGAATAATAAACCGGAGCCAGTAGCAGATGTTGAGATTGATGAAGATGACCCTGGTTTTGAAGTATTCAAAAATAATTGTGCATCCTGTCATGGTGACGATTTACAAGGTGGAGGGTCAGCACCTTCCTTAATTGGTATTGATCACTCAAAAGAGGAAATTGAGAAAATTGCTCAGGAAGGAACGGGCGACATGCCTCCAGGTGTGTTCAATGGTTCCGATAAAGAATTAGATCAACTGGCGGACTTTATCGTTTCTGTTAATGAAGATGCGAAATGACCGTTATCGGTTTGATGAAGACACCTTTGCCATATCAAATGGTGAGGGTGTCTTTTTCTTTCTTTAAATGATGTGGGGATACATTTGCACATCATTGCTTTTATTTTGCAGTGGAAAGGATTACAAATGGTAATGGTAAGGTACATATTACAAGACAGGAAATTCATCCTCTTTTTATTTATTGTTAATCTGTTGGGAACGATTTATGGATATATTTGGTATAAAACACAGTTAGCTATCACACCACCCATTTTTCTAATATTTGTCCCAGATAGCCCTACTGCCAGTTTGTTTTTTACCATTGTCCTTTTTTTCTTTTTGTTTCGAAAAAACGCCCCGTACATGGAAGCGTTAGCAATGGTTACACTATTCAAATATGGGATATGGGCAGTAGTAATGAATCTTTTAACTCTTTTTATCGACGGAAGTTTAAGTTGGCAGGGCTATATGCTGATTGCATCACATGGAGCGATGGCTATTCAGGGTTTGTTATATGCTCCTTTTTATCGGATAAAACTGCGTCATTTAACCGTCGCTTCCATTTGGACGTTGCATAATGATATTATTGATTATGTATTTGGTATGATGCCCATGTATGGGTCGTTGATGGTCTATATGAAAGAAATCGGCTATTTTACCTTTTGGCTTAGTATTTTATCTATTTTGCTTGCATATTGGCTAACACTTGGAAAACAATCAGAAAGGTAGGATAATTGTCCGTTATAAATATAATTACCCGCGCATACATTGATAATAGAAGATGTATGTGGGGTGATCACAATGAAACATCCGCAATTGATTAGCAAGCTGTTTTTTTTCGGTCTTGTTATTTCATCAATTTGGATGTATATACCAGACAACACGAATGCATTGCCGTTACATACGAACCCAGCCGTCAGGGCAACAAATGATATGAGTTTGTTTTACTGGTTTGTCGCAATTATTGGGGGGCTAATTGCGATCACATTGACGTATGTCAGTTACAGGAAATATAAAGGGGAACAGAAGAAAAGAGAGAAGGATAAAGAACAAAACAGTTGACTTTTAACAAATCTTTGACTAAAATTGACCATAAGAAGAATAATAAATGGAGGAATGTACATGTTTGCTGGATTTGGTGGATATATCATTTATATCATACTAATAATGGCTATCCCCCTTTTAGCTCAATCAAAAGTAAAGAACACTTATAAGTTATATGCAAAAAAACCAACTTCTTCCCAGATGACTGGGGCTGAGGTAGCTCGGAAAATTTTACATGACAATGGTATATATGATGTGGAGGTACAGGAAACAAAAGGATTTCTTTCCGATCACTACGATCCACGGAAGAAAGTTGTTCGGCTTTCAAGCGGGAACTTCCATGGTCAATCAATGGCATCATCGGCCATTGCTGCACACGAGGTTGGACATGCCATTCAAGATGCCGAGGAATATGCGTTTTTGCGGTTTAGGGGTGCACTGGCTCCAGTCGCAAACTTTGGTTCAAATGCTTCTTTTTTCCTAATTATTGCCGGATTTATTTTTAGTATGTGGAACCTGGTTCTTTTTGGGATTGTCTTCATGTCTCTTGCAGTGTTATTCCAGCTGGTAACATTGCCGGTTGAATATAATGCCTCGAATAGGGCGATGGCACAGCTTGTGTCAACGGGAATTATCCGGAATAATGAAGAGCGTGACACGAAAAAGGTTCTAAATGCAGCAGCTCTAACTTATGTTGCAGCAGCATTGGTGGCAGTTGCCGAATTACTTCGTTTCGTTCTCATGTACGTAGCGGCCAACCAGGATTAAGCGTATAATAACACTTTCATAAAATAAATTTTAAAAAAGGATGGTATCCACCATCCTTTTTTGCTGCTTAGAAAATTATAAAAAATTAATGCTGTGGATAACTTTGTAATCAGGATGAGCTTTCGCATTTGTTCTTTAGTCATGAATCGGTTTTTTATTTTCATCCAAGGTAAAACCCTCTCCAACAACATCATGTACTGAGCCCATAGCTACAAACGCATGGGGATCAATATTTTCAATAATCCCTTTTAACCGGACTATTTCATTACGGCCGACCACACAATAAAGTACATCACGTTTTTCCCCGGTAAAACTCCCTTTTCCAGCTAAAACAGTTACACCACGATCCATTTCATTATTAATTTTTTGTGCAATTTCTCCGCTATAACTAGAAATAATTGTCGCTCCTCTTGCAGCATAAGCTCCTTCCTGAATGAAATCAATTACCCGGGAACCAATATAAACAGCCACAAGTGTATACATTCCTTCGACAAGGTTAAGAAACACAATGACGGAAGTGGCAATCACCATGAAGTCAATCAGAAACAGCGTCTTTCCCATGCTCCAGCCGGCGTATTTATAGACAATTCGTGCAATGATATCGGACCCGCCAGTTGTACCACCATAGCGAAAAATAATCCCAAGCCCAATCCCAACGAAAACACCGGCAAAAAGGGCTGCTAATGTCATATCATTTTGAAGGTGAACAGCAAAAGGATGAATCTGAAATATGCTTAGGAATAGTGAAACTGCTACAGTTCCAATAATTGTATATAAAAATGTGTTCCTGCCAAGAAACCTCCACCCGATAAGAAATACAGGGACATTCAATACTAGGTTCATGATAGCCGGGTCCCAATTCCACAAAAAATAAAAAAGTAATGTTACTCCGGTAAACCCGCCTTCACTCAGGTTGTTTTGCATATTAAAATGGACAATGCCAAATGCGTAAATTGCCGAACCAACCAAAATTAACAAGATATTTTTCAATCTTAGCCCGAAAATCATCGAAAAACCTCCCATCTATAGCCTTCTAACAAAAAACGATCCCATACTTTTTTATTATAGTTAAATTCTGCCTCTTGAACAAACTTCAGTGTACGAAATAAATAATTTGTCAAATCCGCACCTTTTAGCTAACATAAATAGAGATGAATCTATATTAAAGGAGTGCGGCAATATACATGTCTTCGGAAACTGTTTTTACCACAAAGGAAATTCAAAAACGAGTGGATTCCTACATATCGCAATTTAAAGAAGGCTATTTCTCGCCATTAGGGTTGCTGGCGCGTCTTACTGAGGAAGTTGGCGAGATGGCGCGGGAAGTAAACCATTACTATGGAGAAAAGCCGAAAAAAACCACGGAACAAGAAAAAACAATGGAAGAAGAACTTGGTGATGTTATATTTGTGTTGACGTGTTTTGCAAATTCACTGGGGATTGACTTGTCCGAAGCATTTGAACGGTCGATCAGTAAAATCGAAACCAGAGATAAGGATCGCTGGACTAAAAAAGAGAACTAAATGACACAGGAGGGGAATTGATGAGTATAAAAGTAGTTATTGCAGGGCCAAGAGGAAGAATGGGATCGGAAGCCGTTCAAATGGTGCTACAGGAGGAAGCATTTGAGTTAGTTGCTTGTATTGACCGGATAAATGGTGGAAAACAGGTGAAGGATGTCGAGGGAATGCCAGATTTGACGACACCTATTTTTGAGCAGGCAGGTATGTGTTTTGATCAGGTTGAGGCAGATGTATTTGTTGATTTAACAGTACCAAACGCAGCATTTGAACATGCTAAACAGGCTTTGAATCATCTTGTACGTCCTGTTATCGGCACATCTGGTCTTACCGATGAACAAATTGACATTTTATCACAAATTTCCAGAGAGGTGAATACCGGCTGTCTGATCGCCCCCAATTTTGCTATCGGTGCCGTTTTAATGATGCAATTCGCGAAAATGGCGGCAAAACACTTTCCAGATGTAGAAATTATCGAAAAGCATCATGATCAGAAGCTGGATGCGCCATCTGGATCCGCGATCAAAACAGCACAACTGATTTCTGAAACAAGACAGGAAAAACAACAAGGTCATCCGGACGAAACGGAAACGATGACAGGAGCACGTGGGGCAACGAAGGACGGGATGCATATCCATAGTGTCCGTTTACCTGGGCTCATCGCCCATCAAGAGGTGATATTCGGTGGATCAGGGCAGTCACTGACCATTAAACATGATTCGTTTAACCGAGCATCTTTCATGGATGGTGTTCGTTATTCCATTCATCAGGTCACGAACCTAAATGAATTGGTTTATGGATTGGAAAACATTTTAGAGTAGGTGACCAATATGAATATTGCTTTAATTGCCCATGACAAAAAGAAACAAGATATGATCCGTTTTAGTATTGCCTATCAAAATATCCTATGTAAACATACCCTGTATGCGACAGGGACAACAGGTAAATTGATCAGTGAAGCAACCGGCATGTCTGTCCACCGGTTCCAATCCGGTCCTCTTGGCGGGGATCAGCAAATCGGGGCAATGATCGCCAGTAATGACATGGATGTGGTGATATTTTTCCGTGACCCGCTCACTGCGCAACCGCATGAACCTGATGTTAGCGCGCTAATGCGTTTGTGTGACGTGCATTTAATTCCGTTAGCAACCAATATCGCCGCGGCGGAAATTACGATCTTTGCCCTGGAACGCGGTGATTTTCACTGGCGGGAGATTGTCCGACAGAAGAAGGAACCAAAATCATGAAAAAGATAGGCATTACTTGTTATCCAACAGTAGGGGGTTCGGGGATCATTGCAACGGAACTAGGCATGTTGCTCGCTGAAGCAGGAAACGAGATTCATTTTATTACATCAAGTTTACCGTTTCGCCTTGATCACGTTCATCCCAGAATTTACTATCACGAAGTTGAACTTAATCACTATCCGGTATTTCAATATCCACCATATGATCTGGCACTTGCCAGCAAAATGGCCGAAGTCATCGATCAGGAAAAATTGGATATATTACATGTGCACTACGCGATGCCACACGCCATTTGTGCACTGCTGGCGAAACAAATCGCAAATCGTGATGTGAAAATCGTGACAACATTACACGGGACTGATATTACCGTTTTGGGAATCGATCACACATTCAAGAATATGATCAAGCATGGCATTGAAGGATCTGATGCGGTAACTGCGGTCTCCCATAGTTTGGTCAGACAGACGATTGATATGCTGGGTGTGCATAAGGACATTTCGGTTATTTATAATTTCGTTAATGAACAGGAATACCATAAACGAAAATCCCTGAATGTTAGACAACAATACGGGATTGAACCTGATGAAAAAGTGTTAATACACATCTCCAATTTCCGTAAAGTCAAACGAGTTCCAGATGTGATTCGTACATTCCATATGATTCAAAAGCACGTGAAATCAAAATTATTGCTGGTTGGTGATGGGCCTGAGTACTCCGATTGTCGACAATTGGTTGATCAATTACATCTGCAGGATCAGGTCTTGTTTCTTGGCAAACAAAAAAACGTTAGTGAACTGTTGTCGATCTCTGATTTAAAGCTGCTATTATCGGAAAAAGAAAGCTTTGGCCTGGTTTTATTAGAGGCAATGTCATGCGAGGTACCTGCCATTGGTACGAACGTTGGCGGCATACCGGAAGTAATTACACATGGTGAAACAGGTTATATTGTTGAACCAGGGGATTTGGAACAAGCTGCAGTATACGCGATTTCGTTATTGCAGGATGAATCCATGTTACAGGATTTTTCTGTAAAAGCACTCAACCGTGCGCGGACGGTATTTCATTCGCGTAAAATCGTTGACGAATACACCAGGTTATATGATCGTATCCTGGCAAATGAAAATGGTGATCAGCATGCAGACAAGCCCATTTAAAGAAGCCAAACCAATACTCAAACGGTTGGTAGAACATGGACACCAGGCATATTTTGTTGGTGGCTGTGTTCGGGATATGTTGCTTGACAGAGCAATTGGCGATGTCGATATTGCCACATCAGCCAAACCCGTTGAGGTACAACAGATTTTTGAAAAGGTTATTCCAGTTGGTATTGAGCATGGAACCGTAATTGTTCGCCACCAGCATGAATCGTATGAAGTGACCACCTTTCGTTTGGAAGGAACGTATAGTGATAACCGCCACCCAGATCAGGTTGAATTTATTCAGACGATTGAGCAGGATCTACAACGCCGAGATTTCACCATGAATGCATTAGCAATGGATATTGACGGAAATATTATAGATCCATTTAATGGAAAACAAGATCTGAAATATAAGCGAATTTGTACGGTTGGGAAAGCGGCAGAACGGTTTCAGGAAGATCCGTTACGAATGATTCGGGCAGTAAGATTTGTTAGTCAATTGGGGTTTTCGATAGAGCCTGTAACGCAAGCAAACATGATTAAGTTTCAACAACAAATAAAGGGACTTGCTGTGGAGCGAATTACCACTGAAATAGCAAAAATGTTTGCTGGAAAATTTATTCAACAAGGGATTGATTGTTTACGAAGCACGGGAATTTATCGACAGCTTCCTGTCATGGAGAAATACCCGGGGATTCTTTCCTTACTTCCTCCATCCATTCGCCCGTTACATTCGTTTGCTGAAGTGATTGCGTTATTTCATATTGTGAAACCAGCCATAACGATTGATACCTGGGTGAAACATTGGAAGTGTTCGAACAAGCAAAAACAGGAAGCAGTCCAATTGGTGAATGCCTGGCTCCATTATCAATCACTTGGACTTGACCAATGGCTGGTATATCGATTGGATAGGAACTATTTTTCCGGATTTGTCCGGTTGGGGAAAAACCTTAAAAATCCATTTGCAATATCTATAGACGATCTGGAGCGCAAAAGAAAATCTCTTCCAATTACCTCATTAAAAGAATTGGCAGTAAACGGCAATGATATTATCCAGTTGTTTCCAAATAGACAAAAGGGTTCCTGGATCAAGCGTTATTTATCCATTTTAGAGCGTAAAGTAGTGTACGGTACATTAAAAAATAATAAAAATGAATTGAAGGAGTGGATAATATGGAATCCACCCGAAACAAATTAATCAAATTGCTAGCTGAAAACAAGGACAGTTATATTTCCGGTCAATTATTATCAGAAAAATTATCGATCTCCAGAGCAGCGATTTGGAAACATATGAAGGAATTAGAAAAAGACGGGTATCAAATTGAGGGCAAGTCCAAAAAAGGCTATCGAATTCTAACCTTTCCTGATAAGTTGAGTGAAAACACAATTCAGTGGGGACTTGATACATTTTGGTTGGGAAAAAAAGTGGTACATAAGGAAGTAACCGCGTCGACACAGCATATTGCCCACCAGTTGGCAAGGGAAGGGGCGGATCATGGTACTATTGTTGTTGCCGATGAACAGACAAGCGGGAAAGGCAGAGCGGATCATACATGGCACTCGGCAAAACAAAAGGGAATTTGGATGAGTATTATTTTGCGCCCTGCTATTTTACCGTATCTGGCACCACAACTTACCTTATTGACGGCTACCGTTATCGCGGATGTTCTAACAAATTATCAAATGACTCCAAAGATCAAATGGCCGAATGATTTGTTGTTAAATGGGAAAAAGACTGCCGGTATCCTTACTGAAATGCAAGCGGAACAGGATAAAATACAATACATTGTGATCGGGATCGGTATGAATGTGAACCAATCTGAAGAAGATTTGCCCACAGAAATACAGGATAGAGCAACTTCGCTGTTTTTGGAAAGCCATCAACACTGGAATATTAGACAGCTTATCCAAACGATCCTGCAAACATTTGAACTTGCATATAGCGAATACATGGACAATGGGTTTCCAGATGTAAAACATAAATGGGAGAGTTATGGTTTTAAAATAGGCCAGGCAATTCGGATCAAAACAATGAAGGAATGCTATGATGCAACATTTATGGGCATTGCTGAAGATGGTGCATTATTAACAAAAACCTCCAATGAAAAAATAAAAAAACTGTATTCAGCAGAAATAGATTGGTTTGGATAGTGGAAAACCTCCTTACGTAACTGAGCAAATTCAATAGTTGACGGTATGAAAAATCCTGCTATTATTGAAAAGAGGTTAGCGAGATAACATTGGAGAAGACTTTTTTAGTTTTAGTTTTCTTTTCGTATCTGAGAAGGTGAAATAAATGGATAAATACGTCGTTATCGATCTGGAAACAACTGGTCATACACCGATACAGAATGATAAAATCATTGAAGTCGGAATTGTCACGATTGAAAACAATGAAATCACAAATACTTTTTCGACCTTTTTCAATCCGGAACGCAAAATTCCGCCATTTATAACAAACTTAACGGGAATATCGGATGATGATGTTGCAGAAGCACCGTTATTTAAAGATAAAGCGGATGAGATAGCCAAAATGTTTGCAGATGGTTACTTGATAGCACATAATGTACCGTTTGATTTAGGCTTCTTGAATGAAGAATTGGCTGCACAAAACAAACCAAGGTTAACCAATCCAGTACTTGATACGGTAGAGCTTGCGCGTATCTTGTATCCACAAGCACCAAGCTTTAAATTAGGTCAAATCAGTCATTATCTGAACATTTATCATGATGATCCACATCGGGCTTTATCTGATGCATATGTGACGGCAAAATTATTTTTGAAGCTGAAGCAAAAACTTGAATCATTACCTTATGAAACCATCGATGGGTTGTTGAAATTAGAAAAAACGCTAAAATCGGATATTTATCCGTTATTGTATAAACAGCATAAAAAGTTAGCATTTTCAACTGAAATTGACGATGATATAATGGTTTTTCAAGGATTGGCATTCAAGAAGTTTTCCGACAAAAAAAGTGAACAAACCAAAGTCAATGTTTCTTTTGGGGAGTATCTGGACGCAATATACGAAGAAAACGGTACACTCCCATTGCAAATGGAGCATTATGAAAAAAGAGCTGAACAACGGGAAATGTCTGAGGCTATTTTTGATGCTTTTCAATCACACAAGCACGCACTAATGGAGGCGGAGACAGGAACAGGGAAATCGTTGGCATATCTGCTCCCTGCTGTTTATGAAGCAGTGAATCAGAAACAACGTATTGTCATAAGTACCTATACAACACAATTACAGTCACAGTTGCTCGATGAAGAGATCCCGCTAATTCAGCAACTGGTTCCTTTTCCTTTTAAGGTAGCACTCCTAAAGGGAAAAAGACACTACATAAGCCTTGAAAAATTCGCGCATGAGATGTCTTTGGAACAAACGGATAATTATGATGTCACCCTAACCAAAGCAATGATCCTTGTTTGGCTGACGGAAACCAATTCTGGAGACATAGACGAGATTCAATTGCCTTCAAGTGGGTATTTATTTTTTAAGCGTGTTTGTGTAGATGCAGAAGGTTATGCTGACCCTGCTTCACCATGGTTCCAAAAATCTTTTTATCAGCATGCAAGAAGACAAGCGCAAAAGGCGAACCTGATCATTACTAATCATTCGTTGTTATGTACCGATATATTTAACGATTATCAATTTCTTCCGAGTTACGATAAAGCGATCATTGATGAAGCACATCACTTTGAAGAAACGGCTTCCAAACATTATGGTCTAAAGCTTGATTATGCCAGTATTCATTATCGTTTAAATCAGATTGGTTCAACTGAAGAGAATAATTGGCTCGGAGGATTGCTGGCTCAGTACCCTGTCGATCCAAATGAATCATTTTTGCTGAACTGGAATACCATTTTTCAGCAGACAAAGTATGAGGTGGATGATTTATTTCGCTTTTTGTTTCAATATGTTCTGGATCAGCAGCGAAAACAAAAATCATACAGTGATATTGGGAGGATCCAATACCGCTTTGAAAACGGAAAAGAACAAGCTGGACATTGGAAAGTAGTAAAAGAAATGACAACCAGACTGACCTTTTATTTCCGTGACTTAATTCATATATTGGCACAATTGGAGCAAATGATTGAATCCCGGCAAGGACTGGATAAAAACGATAAAGAGGCGATCCAATCTGTGATGGAAACCATTCAGCATTTGATTGATCAGCTTGAACAATTGTTTTTACTTGAAGATGACAGTCAGGATGTCAAATGGATCGAAATCGATGCAAATGGAGCGAAGAATGCTGTTTATTTGTATAGTGAGCCGGTTGCGATCGCCGGGTCGCTGGCCAAGGATTTTTTTGACCGGAAACAAAGCGTTGTGTTAACAAGTGCGACATTGACGATGAAGCAATCTTTTTCATTTATCCAAAATCGGTTGGGATTAACAGACGAGCGGTTAATCACTAAAAAAATTCAGTCTCCGTTTGCTTATGGAGATCAGGTACAACTAATGGTTCCGAATGATTTTCCTGATGTACGGATGGGAAATAGCGAGGATTATATTTATTCCGTATGTGAGTCGATCCTGTCACTGGCAGAAATTACCCAGGGCAGGATGCTTGTCCTGTTTACGTCCTATGACATGCTTAGAAAATCATACAATGTATTAAAAGAAACCATGGATTTATCAACATTCATGTTAATTGCGCAGGGTATATCCAGTGGAAGCAGATCAAGATTAAAGAAAAATTTTGTTCATTATGATCGAACCATTTTGCTCGGTACCAGCTCATTTTGGGAAGGTGTTGACATTCCTGGTGAGGATCTATCATGCCTTGTTATTGTCCGACTTCCATTTGAGCCACCGGATCATCCAATTGTTCAGGCGAAATCTGACCGTTTAAAAAATGATGGCAAGAATGCATTTATGGAACTTTCTTTACCAAATGCTGTGATTCGATTTAAACAAGGGTTTGGCCGTCTCATCCGCTCGGCAAATGATCGAGGGATTGTTTTTGTTTGTGATGCTCGTTTAATCAAAGCCAGATACGGTAAATATTTTACTGATTCCATCCCGGATGTACCAATTACATTTGATTCGACCATTAACTTAATTGAAAAAGCGAATGAGTGGTTTTAATATAAGATAACGACCAAAAGCTGGGCATGGCTTTTTCACTAAAAAAATGCTGATGCAAGGGCACAAGCATCAGCAAAGATAAAAGGTATGGGCAAGGGAAATTTTTGTTGAAATAAATACAAACAAACACAAGCTTGTTATACTGAATAAGGAAATCCTTGATATTTATCTTCAACCGTACCATTATTTTTAGCTTGTTTTACGTTACTATGTGTAGCAAATATTGATAATAGAGGATGTTCAAAAAGTCCGGTAAAAATCACGCTTCAGGATAAGGGGATCTTCTGCTAAAGTCACCCACGTCCTGTGGGTAATGCAGAAGTCACCACATCCTGTAGAAGCTTTGGAGGGAACGCGATTGCAGGGTATCAGGATAACAGCAAAGGATTCAAAAGAACTGGTAATAAATTGTCGACCAATTATTATTAAAGGAAGGCTTGCTTTAGATGATAACAAGATATACGAAGGTTAAGCCTTATTCACATGCTGGTGTACCGACCTGGCTAAAGTGGGTTGTTATTATTGTATGTCTTGTTATTCTTATTAGTTTGATCTATTTCACCTATTTGTATCATACGATTTTGCAGGATAAAACAGATGGATTTGCGGAAACACAAGCTTATGTGCTGAAGAATACGAACATAACTGAAATTGAGGACATTACCCGTTTTCAAGCTGATCAGGGCTATACGATCGTTTTGGGTAAGGCCAAGGATCAAAAGGAGCAATACGTGTTTGTTCCGGAAAAAAAAGGTGCAAAAACGGTTGTCATTGATGCGAAAAAGACAAAAGAGAAACAGGACATCATTAACCAGTGGCAGAAGCAATGCGATCAATGTAAATTAGTAAAAGTTACCCCGGCAATGATTGATGAAAAGCCATTATGGGAAGTCACATATTGGCAGGGTTCAGACAACTATATAATGGATTATTTATCGATTTACGATGGAGATCGATTTGAACAGATTCGCTTAAAAAGTATGTTTAATTAGAGGAAGGTGACAACATGGACTTAGCAAACCGGGTAAAAACAATAACACCATCATCAACATTGGCGATTACGGCAAAAGCAAAAGCATTAAAAGCCCAAGGGCACGATGTCATTGGCTTAGGAGCTGGTGAACCGGATTTTAATACACCAGAATATATTCTTGATGCGGCTGAAAAAGCAATGCGTGAAGGTTTTACCAAATATACTCCTTCAGGCGGAACAGCAGCGCTTAAGGATGCCATTATTAATAAATTTGCCAAGGACAATAAACTAACTTATCAATCGCAGCAAATTATTGTGACAACCGGGGCGAAACATGCGCTTTATACGTTATTTCAAGTATTATTAAACCCGGATGATGAAGTAATTGTCCC
Organism: Lentibacillus sp. L22; assembly: GCF_040812445.1. Classification (NCBI taxonomy): domain Bacteria; kingdom Bacillati; phylum Bacillota; class Bacilli; order Caryophanales; family Bacillaceae; genus Lentibacillus; species Lentibacillus sp. L22. Next base: position 167,570 of record NZ_JBFNXI010000001.1, read on the forward strand.
GGCTCCGTATTGGGTAAGCTATCCGGAACAGATTAAATTGGCCGCTGGTAAACCGGTGATTGTTGAGGCGAAGGAGAGTAATGATTTTAAAATAACTCCTGATCAACTGAAGGCAGCATTAACCGAAAAAACAAAGGCCATCGTCATTAACTCACCTAGCAATCCAACGGGAACGGTTTACAATAAAGATGAATTGAAAGCAATTGGTGAAATTTGTCTAAAACATGACATACTAATTGTTTCCGATGAAATTTACGAGAAATTGATTTATACAAGGGATGAACATGTTTCCATCGCGCAGTTGTCGGATGCATTGAAACAGCAAACGATTATCATCAATGGCGTGTCCAAATCACATGCCATGACCGGATGGCGCATTGGCTATGCGGCCGGGGATGAACAAATCATTAAAGCAATGACAAATCTTGCTTCCCACTCAACATCTAATCCAACGTCAATTGCTCAATATGCAGCGCTTGCAGCGTATACAGGCAATGATTCGACAACTAAAGAAATGAGAAAAATATTTCAGGAACGACTTAATACCTGTTACCGTTTATTAACTGAGATACCGGGCATTACTTGTAATAAGCCAAAGGGAGCCTTTTATTTATTTCCAAATGTAAAAGATGCTGTTGCAAGGAATGGCTTTGCAACAACGGACGAGTGGGTAACTGCATTATTGGAAGAAGAAAAAGTCGCTCTCGTCCCGGGATCCGGATTTGGTGCCGATGAAAATGTGCGTTTATCTTATGCAACTTCACTTGAATTATTAACAGATGCAATGACAAGAATCAATCGTTTTGTTCATCGCCATAGGAGGTAATTTTTTGAAAACAACAATCGCAGAAGTACCAGAACATGAAGGGCAAACTGTTACCATTGGTGCATGGCTTGCCAATAAGCGCTCAAGCGGAAAAATCGCTTTTTTACAACTTCGTGATGGCACAGGTTTTATTCAAGGTGTCGTCGTAAAAAATGATGTAACGGAAGAAGTATTTCAGTTAGCTAAAACAATGACACAAGAAACATCGATGTATATTACTGGGAAAATTGTTGAAGATAAACGTTCGCCGTTCGGTTACGAAATGCAGGTCGAGCAGATTGAAGTGATCCATGAGGCAATGGATTACCCGATTACACCAAAAGAACACGGGACGGAGTTTTTAATGGATCACCGACACCTGTGGTTGCGTTCCAAACGACAACATGCAGTAATGAAAATCCGAAATGAAATCATTCGTGCGACGTATCAGTTTTTTAATGAAAATGGCTATGTTAAAATCGATCCGCCAATTTTAACTGGTTCATCAGCTGAAGGGACAACCGAACTGTTCCATACAAAATATTTTGATGAGGAAGCATATCTTTCCCAAAGTGGACAGCTCTATATGGAAGCCGCAGCCATGGCATTTGGAAAAGTGTTTTCATTTGGACCGACTTTCCGGGCAGAAAAATCAAAAACAAGAAGGCATTTAATTGAATTTTGGATGATTGAACCGGAAATGGCCTTTGTTGACCATGAAGAAAGCTTAGAGATTCAGGAACAGTATGTAAGTTTTGTTGTGCAATCGGTGCTAACCAATTGCAAACTGGAGTTAGCGACACTTGAACGCGATACTTCGAAACTGGAAGCGATCAAGGCACCATTTCCAAGGATCTCATATGATAAAGCTGTTGAACTGCTAAAAGAAAAAGGCTTTGATGATATCGAATGGGGGGAGGATTTCGGAGCCCCGCATGAAACAGCAATTGCCGAAAGCTTTAATAAGCCGGTATTTATTACCAATTATCCAAAAGATATTAAAGCCTTCTATATGAAACCAGATCCAAATCGGGAAGAGGTTGTATTATGCGCCGATTTGATTGCACCTGAAGGTTATGGTGAAATTATCGGCGGGTCGCAGCGTATCGATGATTTGGCATTAATGGAGCAGCGTTATAAAGAACATAACTTGACCGGTGACGCGTATGAATGGTATTTGGAGCTGCGTAAATATGGAAGTGTGCCACATTCGGGCTTTGGGCTTGGATTGGAACGAACAGTAGCATGGCTTGCCGGAGTTGATCATGTGCGTGAAACCATCCCATTCCCACGTCTGCTAAATCGGCTCTATCCATAAAGAAAGACGCAAATATATTGACCGCTGCGACGTTGTTTTAAAAATCCCTTGTTCATACAGGGGATTTTTAAAATGGGCACAATAGGTTTGCTTTGCTATACTATGTATGGGGTGCATGATAATGGAGAGATCGATTCAAATTCAACAAATTTTACTGAACCAGCTGCAAATTCCGACTAGACTGTTAACCAATTACAAGTCGCTAGGGCTTAACGAAACAGAGGTAATGCTCCTTTTACAAATTTACCGTTTCATTTTTGATGAGAATGACTTTCCAACACCTGCAGAGTTAACATCATTTTTAACAATAAGTGAACAAGAATGCTCTGCCATGTTGCGAAAACTGATTCAAAAAGGTTTTTTGTCGATTGAACAAACGAAAGACGAGCAGGGAATTTGGAGTGAAATTTATTCGTTGGATCCACTTTGGGAAAAAATATTCTCAACAACAAAATCCGAAAAAGAGCCTGAAGAGGGTACGATATTTATTTTGTTTGAACAGGAATTTGGTCGTCCGCTTTCCCCCTTTGAAATTGAAACAGTGAATGTTTGGCTGGATGAGGACAGGCTTAGCATATCATTAATTAAAGCAGCATTAAGAGAAGCTGTTTTAATGGGGAAACTAAACTTTAAATATATTGACCGTATTTTGCGAGAGTGGAAAAAGAAGGGGATTCACACCGTTGAACAGGCGAGGGAAGCTACGCAATCATTTCATGACAAACAAATCCATAGCCAAACAAAAACAGCAACAAAACGGGATACATCCTTTTATTATAACTGGTTAGAGGGGGAAGAGTAACTTGCTATCCAAAAAACAGGTACAGTATTGTCTGGATGTCATGCGTGAGATGTTCCCTGAGGCAAAATGTGAATTAAACCATGATAATCCGTTTGAACTGGTTATTGCCGTGTTACTTTCCGCACAATGTACCGATACATTGGTGAATAAAGTAACAAAGGAATTATTTCAAAAATATAAGGAACCTGAGGATTATTTAGCCGTTTCATTAGAGGAATTACAACAGGATATTCGCTCGATCGGACTTTATCGTAACAAGGCAAAAAACATTCGCAAACTTTGTCAAATGTTAATTGATGACTATAATGGTGAGGTTCCAAGAACAAGGGAAGAACTGATGAAGCTGGCCGGGGTAGGGAGAAAGACTGCGAATGTGGTGGCATCAGTTGCCTTTAATGAGCCAGCCATTGCTGTTGACACACATGTGGAACGAGTATCGAAGCGATTGGCGATTTGCCGTTGGAAAGATTCTGTGTTGGAAGTAGAACATACTTTAATGCGAAAGGTTCCAAAAGAGGAATGGAGCCAAACCCATCACCGAATGATATTTTTCGGCCGTTACCATTGCCGCGCCAAAAACCCCAATTGCCCCGAATGTCCATTGTTGGATATTTGCAGAGAAGGGCAGAAACGGATGAAAAACAAATAAAAGAAGAGGCAACTCAAGCATGAGTTGCCTCTTCTTGTCTCTATTCGTCTGTCTGGTTATCTCCATCGCTTTGATCCTGGTCTTGTTCCTCATCTTGATTTTGGTCGTTCTCATCTTGATGATCATTATTATCTTCATCGTCTTGAGGCTGATCTTGTTCCTCAGTTTGTCCTTGTTCTTCCTGGTCATCACTCTGTTGATCCGTATTATCATCTGCTTGATTGTCTTCATCAGCAGGTGAGTCATTTTCTTCGCCAGGAATGGTAACAGTTGTACGCTGGGTATCTCCTCGTTCACCCTCTGTGTCGCCATTTTTTCCAATCGGTGTTACCGCGATAGTGTATGTTGATCCTTCCTTGGCATTGTCAATCTTGATTCCATTTGAGTTGACTGTTTGCTGCTGTGATGCTCCATTATCAGATGTGACATTTACCTCAAATGCAGCAGCAGGCCCGTCATACTTCCATGACACATCAATGGTGCCATTATTATACGATGCGTTTAATCCGCTAACTGGCTTCATATCTTCATTCTTATCTTCGTCATCATCATCACCGCCAGGCACTTTTACCGTGGTTGTTTTCGCATCACTTGTTTCATCACCACTAACAGCGACAACTTGGATTTTATATTCGCTGCCTGGATCAACCTTGGAGATCTCCATTGATTTATCTTTTGTTGTAGATAATTCTTTCATATCCCCACCATCGACACTGGCACTTACTCGGTAGGAAACATCCTTGTCCCCATTATAGTCCCAATTAATCTTAATCTTCTTGCCATCATTATCGTAGTTTGCGGCTAAGTTACTGACTGGATCAAGCTTATCAAATTTCACGGATTGCTTTGATGGTTCGTTTCCTTTAACAAATAATTCGGTAATGACTTGCGAATCCGGTGTATTGCTGCTTGGTAATCGTGCAGGGTTTGATCCATTTTCCACACCCATCTCGACCACGGAGTTTGGCTGCTTAAAGTCTTTTGTATCGATGTTTTTCGAGATATAGGACATTGTATCCTTAAATATTGCAAGTGGAACCTTTGTATCAGAAATACCAATATTATCGTTATCATAACCAGTCCATATGGATATCGTATAATTGGTTGAATAACCCGTAAACCAGGAATCTGGACTGTCTTCCACATCTGTTTTGTTAGTAGTTCCGGTTTTACCGGCAACAGGAAGCCCGGGAATATTAGCCATTTCACCTGTACCACTGGACATGACGGTTTTTAACATATCTGTAATCATGTATGCAGTATAATCGGATATGACTGGTTTTTGTTTCGGTTTAAGCTTAACAGTCCGTCCATTTGGATATTCCACTTTTGTAACCGAATAAGAGTCGCTTGATACACCTTCATTGGCAAAGGCACGAAAGGCGGTTGCAATTTCAAGTGGGTTGGTTGTAAATGATCCACCGCCAATGGCATCTCCAACGGTCATATTGTTATCACCAAAATCGAGCCCTAAATCTTCACCGAATTTTTGTGCTTTCGCACTACCGATTTCCTCGGCTGTTTTCAGGGCGGGAACATTTAAGGACTCCGCCAACGCCTTACGCATCGTAATCCAGCCTTGATATTGACCATTCCAGTTACCAGCTTTTTTATCTGTACCGGGATATTGGTATGGCTTGTCATCATTGATCTGGTGATAGGTTGACCAGTTTTCATTTTCAATCGCTGGGCCGTATGCCAAAACTGGTTTCATCGTTGAACCACCTTGACGGTTGATTTGAAGCGCGTAGTTAAACCCATCGTTTTCAAGTCCCCGGCCGCCACCGATGGCACGAATGGCCCCGTTTTGTGTATCCAATACTACCGCTCCGGCTTGTAGATCAACCATTTCATGGGTATTTGGATCTTCCACTTTTTCCGGATAATTAATCGGATTGTTATCGTCATCCGATAGCAGCAATTCAACATGTTCCTGAATATCCGGATCGAGTGTTGTGTAAATCTTAAGCCCATCGGTATAAATATCAGCATTCAGTTTGTCTTTCACTTCTTTGCGCACTTTTTGTAAAAATGCTTCATAAGGTGTTTTGGATTCTGGCACCTTATCGGTTAATAGGGACTTTATATCTGTGTCTAGCGCCTTGTCAGCCTGTTCTTTCGTTATTTTTCCGTGCTTGACCATCAAGTGTAGTACTGTTTTCATCCGATCCTTTGTTAAGTCCGGGTGCTGTTTTGGGTTATATGCAGTAGGTCGTTGTGGCAACCCGGCTAAAATGGCCGCTTCAGGCAATGTCAAATCTTTCAAATCAGTTTTTCCAAAATAAATTTGCGAGGCTTTTGCAACCCCATAAGCACCACTGCCGTAATATACTTTGTTCAAATACATTTCCAATATTTCTTCCTTGGAATATTTCCGCTCTATCTTTAAGGCAAGCCACATTTCCTGTACTTTTAAACCGATTTTTTTCTCATGAGATAAAAAAGATTTTTCCGCCAATTGTTGTGTAAGCGTACTGGCTCCCTGTGAACCAAAACCATTTGTAATGTTGCCAACCACTGCACCGCCAACCCGTTTTAGATCAATTCCGTGATGCTTGAAAAAACGGGCGTCCTCTGTGGCTGTAACAGCATCTATTAATACTTGCGGAAGATCGTCATAACTAACCCTGGTCCGTTTTTCCGACCCCATATCAGCAAATAAGTCTCCATTTTTATCATAAATTTTTGAGGAGAAGGCATCCTGCAGTTTTGCCGCATCCAGTTTGGGTGCTGTAGCAATAAAGTATGTGAATGTGCCTCCAATGCCAATGACCATGGCCAAAACAATAATACCGACGATGAGAAATATTCGTTTCCACAATGGTTTCTTTTTTGTCTTTTTTTGCTTTCTTCTAGCTATACGAGATTGGCCATTATCTGCCATTACTTATTCCTCCATCTCTAAAAATAAAGCCTGTCGATTATCTGCAAATAGTCCACCCGTTTTTGCAAATGAAAAGGGATATAATACCCATCTTCTTTGACGGCTTCATAGGGAATCGATTGTCGCCCACCATTACATTTGGTGTTCCAGAATGAAAAAAGCTTTTCCGCTTGTAAATAATAAGTTTCATTCAAAATGGCAAATCGGATAATCAAAAAACAAATTCCGCCATGCTCGACAATCGATTGCATATGTTTGATTTGATGATCGTGAATATTCGCTAGTGGAAACCGTGTTTTATGCTTTGTTTCCTTTGCTTCAAAATCGACATATTTTCCGCGATATAAGCCATTATAATCAGTAGTTGATGCCTGTTTGAAATATCCTTCTGTTATAACCGCTGCACTTCTTTTGGGATAATGTACATCAACAATTTGAACTGGCGTTGGCTTTTTATGAATAACTGCTTTATTGGACTGCAAATAATATGAATTCGTGACGTTTATATCTTCTTCGAGTGTCATTCCCCGATTACCAAAACTTTCTTTTTTGTTTGTACCAATCTGTTGATTTGGGGTACTGTATTTTCTCCCATTCGGATAATGCATCATATCCCCCCTTGCACATAGGTATCATATCAAAAAAGTATAGGGCTTGATAACTATTAATACATTATTGGCCGTTGCATCAATTCTAAAACAAGGGTTGTATCTTTCGTTATGATTCATGCAAACAAGTGATGCGAATCACCTTTATTATACAATAAAGTACAGAAAAGAACATGATTAACGGATATTCTTCAAATAAAATACATCATTGCTTGTACAGGAAGCACGGACTTCTGCGTTGCCCACAGGACATGGGTGGTTTAAGCAGAAAATCCTTATACTATTCGTATGTCTTGTGGGAAATAAGGGGGGAATAGATGGAAGCAGAGGGCTGCCCTTCTTTACGATTAGGAAAAAGGAGTAGGGGAACAAAATCGGCATAAAGCCGATTTTGTTACGTGGATGGTCGATTTGGTCCATCCAGTTTCTTATTACCATACCCACGTTGTTCCTTTTTTTGTTTATCTGCGGCTTGTTTCCGCTGCTCTTTTTTCATCATCATGCCTCCTTGTTATATCCGCCTCCGGCGCAAGAGGTACTGCCTCTTAACCTGCTACCTCCGCCATTCCTTAGCATGTCTAATTTGATAAAAAAAATCAGTTCCGCAACTATTTTTAGCTCATTTCTTCTAGTTTTGTCGAACAGGAAGGTCATTTCCCTTCTTTCGCGAATTAAGTTAATACCATAACTAAACAAGGAGTGAAGGACATGACCAGTACTGCCCGTAATATTTATTATCAAAATGATGGAATGAAAACAGCTGATTTTAATCATTCTTTGCAGCACCTTTCCGATCAAATAAGGTTGATCGAACAAAAGTTGACGATGAGAGTGGACGAAAATATCTCATATATGTATCACTTCCAGCATACGATGATTGAAAAAATCCAAACCAATATTGATTTAGTGAATCCCGGACGGTAACCATTTTACGGACTGGTCCCCGCAAAAATATCTTGACAGAATATTTCTTAGTTCAGCGTACCTACAATTCTGCCAGCTCTACTTATGGCAATTGTAAATTTCGTGAAATTGATCCGTATCAATGATAAAGTAAAGGTGAGAGAAAGATGAAATATTGAGGAGCAGGGATTACTTTGACAGATTTGAAACAGCAAACAGAACTACTGAAAGAACATTTGGATCAACTTAAGAAACGATATGAAAAAAGTCAGCCACCCGAAGATAAGCGTGATAAAGCTTTTTTTCTATTTGTTAAAGAAACAACTGAGCCAATTTATCGGATGCTTGCAACATGGGAACAAACAGCCCTCCAAGCAGTAAAGAACCGAACCCTTAACATTCATCCACACCAGATAACATCAACAAGGGAAAACATGGAATTATTATTAATGCACAGTTTTTTTGTTGATGTAAAACGAAAACGATATATGGAGTTGAACAAATCCGTTCATTATATTTTTGATCAAGTATTGCGGGATCTGTAAGTTGAATGCGGAAAATAACACTGTATAAGTGCGTGTTCAAAAAGGAGGATGAAAACGACCGAGAAGTTCTAGGCGGCGTAGCTTTGAGCACCGGAGTGTACATAAAAGGTACATGAGGAGCGGAAAAGCAAGCCAACGAGCTTCAAAGGAAGGCCGACTAAAAACGGGCTTGCGCTCAGGCGTCGGCATACCCCTTTTGCAGGGGCACGTCATTTTTACCGGACTTTTTGAACATCCTCTATAAGCTTTACAATCGGTGAATTGTTACGTATAATAACATTCAACTTTGAAAGGGGCTGCGTGTGCAATGGAAGGAATAAAATTGGTTGACAAGGCAAAAGCAATAAGGGATAAAGCCTATGTTCCTTATTCAAATTTCCCGGTTGGAGCGGCACTATTAACCAAATCAGGGAAAATATATACCGGTTGTAACATCGAAAACGCAGCATACCCTGTGACATGTTGTGCGGAGCGAGTTGCGATTTTTAAAGCCATTGCTGATGGGGAAAGAGAGTTTAAGGAAATGGCTGTAGTAGCCGATACGCCAAGACCTGTGCCTCCATGTGGTTCCTGTCGCCAAGTGATGAGCGAGTTTTTCGACCAGTCAATGCTTATTTCGTTGGCTAATTTACACAATGAAACAAAAACCATTACGGTTAAAGACTTATTACCGTTCTCATTTCAACCTGAAGATATGACCAACGCGGAATAATAACGCATAAAGCCAGTGCAAAAGGTTGTTTTTTAAAAATATTTCGCTCTATTCTGCCGTTATCAGGAAAACTTCAGGATTCTTACTGTGATAAGCCAACATTGGCAAGCAGGGAGGTTGTGCAATACAATGCCTGGCGCGGCAACATCGAGCCTCATGTGTTTACAGACGCAGTTTATCGGCTGTTAATTCTGGTCGCTTTTCGCTTTTGCACAATAAAAATTGACATTTGCGTGTTTATTTGAAAAAATATAAGTGTGTATTTTGTCCAAAATATGGGGTGATGAAATGAACTCAAATCGTATTCAACTTACTGGGAAAGAGATTCTTGAAAAAAACTTTAAGACAGCGATGCGCGGCTATAATCAAGAGGAGGTAGATGAATTCCTCGACACAATTATACAAGATTATGATGCCTTTCAACAAGAAATCGAACGGCTTGAACAAGAAAATGAGCGATTACAACAGCAAACAGATCAACCGAAAACGCGGACGCAAACACCGAACCATCAAGTTAACTACGATATTCTCAAGCGTGTGTCGAATTTGGAAAAGGCAGTGTTTGGTAAAAAATATGTAGAGTCGGAAGGGTAAAATGTCAAAAAAGATATGGTAATTTGATTTTTCGAGCTGTCTTTTTTTACCAGTGCAATCAAACAATAAATATGGTATACTCCTAATAATTGATATTGAATACTGACGTAATCGCTGCATAACACATGCAGAGGAAAGTCCATGCTCACACAAACTGCGATGTTTGTAGTGTTCGTGCTTGACGAAATCATAAGTCAAGGTAACCATTACGGTTAACGGCAGGGGAAATTCCTAAGTCAATAAGATATGGAATGCGACCCTTGAAAGTGCCACAGTGACGTAGTCTGAGTGGAAACACTTGGAATGGAACGAGGTAAACCCCACGAGTGAGCAACCCAAATAATGGTAGGGGCATCCTTGACTAGGGAAATGAACCGAAAAAGGGACAAGTCTTTGGCTTGTAGATAGATGATTACGCCCAATGTACGAGGTTGACCACCGTTTGAGTACAAGGGAACAGAACATGGCTTATGACGTATTCAATGGTCAAGGAAATCGAACCTTTCTATTGCGTAATTGCTTTAGGTAAGGTTTTTTTATTTTATCATAGGACTATCTTTTTCATTTCTTTGATAGTTTTGGTAAACTTAATGGTATCTACATAAAGGAAACGAGGACGTAAAAGAATGCAACAACAAGTAAATTTAATCGCTACCGCAGCAATGGGACTGGAGTCTGTTGTTGCAAGTGAAGTAAAAAAACTTGGCTATGAGGTAGCAGTTGAAAACGGGAAAGTACAATTTAAAGCACCTGTTTCCGCCATCCCACGGTGTAATTTATGGTTGCGCACAGCGGATCGGGTACGACTGCTTGTGGGGGAGTTTGCGGCAACAACATTTGATGAGTTGTTTGAAAAGACAAAGGCATTGCCGTGGGAAGATTTTATCACGGAGGATGGAAAATTCCCGGTAGCTGGCAAATCTTTTAAATCTGTATTGCATAGTGTTCCAGATTGTCAAGCCATCGTCAAAAAAGCTATTGCTGAACGGCTCAAATTGAAATACGGACTTGCAACCAACATGCCAGAAACCGGTGCACCATACAAAATTGAGATCGCCATCCACAAAGATACCGCAACGCTAACCATCGATACGTCCGGAACAGGCTTGCATAAGCGTGGATACCGGGTAGGACAGGGCGAGGCTCCTTTAAAGGAAACCATGGCCGCAGCTCTTGTCAAATTAACGAATTGGTATCCTGACAAGCCATTTATTGACCCATTTTGCGGCTCAGGTACTATACCAATCGAAGCCGCATTAATCGGCCAAAATATCGCTCCAGGTTTCAACCGTGAATTTGCTTGTGAGCAGTGGGGATTTATTAACCAGAATGATTGGGTTCGAGCATTTGAAGAAGCAGAAGATCTGGCAAATTATGATCAAAAGCTGGATATTACCGGTTCTGATATTGATCATAACATGGTGAAAATCAGCAAAGATAATGCAACAGAAGCTGGATTGGGTGACTTAATTTCATGGAAACAAATGCAAGTGAAAGATCTTTTTATCCGAAAAAAAGACGGTTATCTTGTTGGTAACCCGCCGTATGGGCAGCGAATCGGAGATAAGGATTCCATCGCCCGAATATACAAGGATCTTGGCATGGTTATGAACAGTCATCCAAGCTGGAGCGTCTATATACTGACTGCTTTTGAGGATTTTGAAAAACATTACGGTAAAAAGGCAACAAAAAAGCGCAAACTATTTAATGGGTTTATCCGTACAGATTATTACCAATACTTTGCGAGCCGCTAGAGAGAAACAGACCAAAAATAAAAGAGAGGGTGCTGATTTCCTCTCTTTTAGTACCAAATCCTTATTCAACTAATCGTATTTATAATTCGTTTGTAAACGCGATCCTGGTCAAAACCTTGTCCCATCGGAAATTGCTCAACTAAATTGTTATTTTGATCCAGGAAATACGTAAATGTGGAATGAATGATATCACCTGTACCCGGATCCCGATATAGGAAACCAAGTGATATCTCTTTTTTTACCAGAACTTATACCCGGGCGATCCTGGTGGTGCGTTCTGAATAATATCGATGAATGGAATCGTGTATGCAAAAAGAATCAATGCGCACGTTACGCCGATCCATAACTTCCAGTTTTCCAAAATCTTCGGAGTTGGACTTGCGGCATCGGCAACAGTCGCGACCGGAAATTCTTCTTTTCCTTTCGGTGCAAAGAATGCCAGATTGATAAAAATAACCAACATAATAATCATCCCGATAAATAAGATGGATCCACCAATGGCTTGGGCAATTTGATATGCGCCAAATCCTGCTGTATCCGCATTACCTGCATATTCGGAATATGCTGATCGGCGTGGTCCCCCGAGTAAACCTTCCCAGTGCATGGCCCCGGACATAATTGCCATTCCGACTGACCAAAATATGGTTTGGATAATCCCCAGTTTATTCATTTTGGCGGTTAATTTTCGGCCAGTAATCGAAGGGATGAGCCAATAAGCAATCCCGAAAAATGTTAAAATAACCGATGTTGCTGCTGTCAAATGAAAATGTCCGGTTACCCAAATGGTATTATGGATGACTTGATTCATCTGATTGGATGCGTTAATAATTCCACCTGTCCCTGCAGGAATGAACCAAACCATACCAATGAATGGTGCCAAGAAACGAACGTCTTTCCATGGCATTTTTTTTAGCCACCCAAACAGGCCTTTTGCCCCTAATTCCCGTCCGCGCATTTCAAAGGAAGCAAAAACTGAGAACGCAGTCATCAACGATGGAATTACCACCATAAATGTCAGAACCACTTGCAAGTATTTCCAAAACGGATCGATACCAGGTTCGGTCAACTGATGGTGAAAACCAACCGGAATCGAGAATAATAATAGCAGGATAAAGGTCAAACGCGCTAACGAGTCCGAGAATATTTTCCCGCCAATAATTTTTGGGATAATGGCATACCAGCACATGTAAGCGGGCAATAGCCAAAAATAAACAAGCGGATGGCCGAAATACCAGAACAAGGTCCGGCTTACCAGTACGTCAATCGTATCTGTAAACCCTAGTGACCATGGGATAAATTGAATTAACGCGGCTGCCGCAACCCCAAGTGTTGCGATCTGCCATAACAACATCGTCACGACACCCATGTAACTTAATAGTGGTGTCCGTTTACCACGATTTTCTTTTCGCCATCGTGCATGACGATGAAAGATTATAAATCCTTCAAGCCAGCTTCCGATAATTACCAATACAAGGCCAATGTAAAAAGCGGGATGCGCCTGCAATGGAGCATAAAACGTATAAAGTACCGAAGCTTCATTTAATAAAATAACTGTTGCCGTACAGCAAACTCCGATTACCATCATAAAGAAACCAATCCAGGCCAATTTTCGCTCATTCAAGCTATATGCGCCCGCTGTCTTGCTTTGCGTTGCAATTACAAAACCTATAATAAAGAAAGTTGTCAGTACAAGTCCTAATATGACTCCATGTAATGTTAGAATCTGATAATAGTCAATTCCAGCTGGTAATGTTACTTTTCCCGAACGAACCAGTGTTTGAAGCAATCCTGCCGTAGCGCCAATCAATAACGCTGAAAAAGCGACAAACATATGGGCCATCGTTAATCTGGCATCAGGTGCTGTAATACTTCTGATTGATTTGATCATTATTCCATCACCTCAATTGTTGCGGTCATATAATGGTGTCCCGTACCGCAATATTCGTTACAGAGCAGTGTGTATTTTCCGGGTTTATCAAACGTATTGGTGTAAGTGCTGATATATCCCGGTTCGAGCATCATGTTTACGTTTGTACCGACTAATTCAAATCCGTGGACAACGTCTTTCGTAGTGACAATAAAATGAACTGTCGATCCTTTGGGAATCTGTACCAGCTTTTCATTATTGCCGACGTCATAATTAAATGCAGAGGCAACAATGGTAAGCTCGTATTCATTGTCACCAATTTGCTTCAGTCCAGGTTTATTAAATGGCGCTTTTTCATCAACTTTTTCCGGATCAATGGTAACAGCATAGCTTGGGGGTTGATTACCCAAATAAAATGCACTGATGCCAATGGTAATAAGAAAAATGAGTAATGTTGCTGTTCCGAATAAAAGCCAGATTTTTTCATATTTGTGCATATCCATGGTATTTATCGACTCCTTTCTCGACATGTAACCTTCCTTCTAACGGGACTGAAATAATATCCAAACGCCAATCCAGGACACAATAATGAATGCACCCAACAGCATTACGGATGTAAAGGTACCTTTTAAAGAGCTGTTTTCGTCGGTTTTGAGTTTCTCAACCTTTTTTTGCTGTAGCTGATTTGTCATTGCTAATCCCTCCTTGTAGCTTCATAGTGAACCGTTACCATTATTTTCACGAAAAGGTGGATTACTTTCTGTGACAAACATCACAAATAAGTCAAAAGTCACAAAACTGACACGTAGCTGGAAGAAAAAGAGACCTTATTCAAGGAATTTGTCATAATTTCATTAAAACAACACAACCTATAAATAAGATCTTTATGTTACAAAATTGATACATTTGGTCGTATTTTGGTATTAAGTCGATAGAGGATAAAAGGTGATTGGATGACATATATTTGTTCGGCAGGTGTTGGCGTTCCCGATTATGAGATGAACCAACAGGAAATTAAAGAACTCGTTGGCGGACTATTCCCCTATACGGAAAAACAACTGGAAAGGTTACTTCCTGTATTTGATCATGCAGCAATCGCGAAACGGCAATTTGTCGTTCCAAAAGATTGGTTTCTTCATCAGCACTCATTTCAGGAAAAAAATAAATTATATCAAACGCTCGCTACTCGTTATGCATTACGGGCCATTGATCATTGTTTGACAAACCGGCAATTTGCTAAACAGGATATTCCCTATCAGGCCATTGATATGATCATTTTTGTCTCCAGTACAGGTATTGCGACACCATCGCTGGATGCTCACCTGATGAATGAACGACCATTTCGTGAAGATGTGGAGCGAATGCCATTATGGGGGCTGGGTTGTGCAGGCGGTGCGATCGGGTTATCCCGTGCAGCTGATTTCCTGACCGCCCATCCCAAAAAAACAGTGCTTGTTATAGGTGCGGAATTATGCAGTCTCACTTTTCAAAAGGATGATCATAAGAAGAGTAATTTGGTTGGTACTGCCTTATTTAGTGACGGAGTTGGGGCTGTATTTTTATGTGGTGAGCAGTCAAAATATTGCTCCAATCGGACAAAAATATTACCACGAATCACCCGTAAAGGTACGTTCACTAAAAAGGATAGCTTATCCATCATGGGATGGGATATTACCAATAATGGCATGGAAGTCATTTTCTCAAAGAGCATTCCAAACCTTGTAAAAACGCTTTGGAAGGATCATATTGAGTCATTTCTTAGTGGAGCCGGCCTGGAAGAACAAAAGATTCACTCATTCATAGCTCATCCAGGCGGAAAAAAAGTGTTGCAGGCAATGGAGGAAACACTACATATCCCGACTGAAAAATTAATACATTCATACAATGTATTGCGTGATCACGGGAATATGTCATCAGGTACTGTTTTTTATGTTTTGTATGAATGGATGAAAGAGGTGTTTCAGGGGAAAGAGCAAAGCATTTTGTCAGCCCTGGGACCTGGCTTTAGTTCGGAACTATTATTATTGGAGTGGAATGAATGACAATATGGATGAGTGTTTTAATTGGTGTAATCATCTGTCAGCGGCTGGTTGAGCTTTATATTGCAAAGCGAAATGAAAAATGGATGAAGGCACGTGGCGGTATTGAACGGGGCAAGAAACATTATAAATGGTTTATCGTACTGCATGTACTATTTTTCTTGTCCATTATTGCAGAAGTAAGTGCGAATCCTGCACCAAGACAATTAAATTATTTTCTATTTATAATATTTATCGCCACGCAAATGGGAAGGATTTGGTGTATTTATACACTTGGGAGGTTTTGGAATACAAAAATCATTGTCCTGCCAAGAGTCTCCCTTATAAAAAAGGGTCCATATAAGTATATGAAGCATCCAAATTATCTTATTGTGCTGATTGAGTTATTTGTTATTCCATTGTTACTTGGAGCCTATTTTTCCGCCATTTTATTTCCAATGTTGCACCTGGGGCTGTTAAGATTACGCGTACCACAGGAAGATCGGGCATTAACAAAAGTAACATGAAAGAAAAAGTGCAAGTGCTTATGGAGGGTAACCGAAAAGTCCGTTATTTAAATAAGAAATAAGCACACTAATAATAAATAAAAGCGGTAATCGATGTACGATTACCGCTTTATATATGAATTTATTTCTTCACTACATTTGCTGCTTGTGGGCCGCGTTCACCTTCAACAATTTCAAAAGACACTTCTTGTCCTTCTTCAAGTGTTTTGAATCCTTCTTCTTGAATGGCAGAATAGTGTACAAATACATCATTTCCGTCTTCAATTTGAATGAAACCATAACCCTTTTCTGCGTTGAACCATTTTACTACTCCGTTTTCCATTGTATTTTGTCCTCCCTAAAACTTTCACGCAAAAGCATGTATACACATCCCTTAAAACGTGTTGATAATACAAAGTCCAGATGATATAGAAAAACAGCCACTATAGAAGAGCAGGATCATAATTGCATCCACTTCTATAGAAGCTGTCTGTCATTCATGATTCCATACATCTTCTTTGCTTGTGTAAATAATAGCTTATTTTAATTGCTCCGTCAAGCATAAGACAAAAAAATTCCATGTTTTTTCGAAACTTTTCGGCTATATTTTTAACTTATTTCCAGATATAATGAAGATACTTGGAAAATGGCAGTTAACTTTTAGGTGGAAAGGATGTCATGGACGTGAAAACCGATATTGAAATTGCTCAAGAAGCAAAACTAAAACCGATTAGGGACATTGCACAACGCTTACAGCTTACGGATGAAGACTGGGAACCATATGGGCATACCAAAGCAAAACTGTCGGATAACCTGCTGACAAAGCTGGGGAATAATCCGGATGGGAAGATCATTTTAGTTACATCAATCAATCCAACACAGGCGGGGGAAGGAAAATCCACTGTAACAGTTGGATTGGGTCAAGCGTTGGATAAAATTGGAGAAAAAGCGATCATTGCATTACGTGAGCCTTCTTTAGGTCCTGTCATGGGAATGAAAGGGGGGGCAGCAGGAGGTGGCTATTCTCAAGTTCTCCCCATGGAAGAAATCAATTTGCACTTTACCGGTGATTTGCATGCCATCACAAGTGCCAATAATGCGTTGGCAGCATTAATCGATAACCATATTCAACGGGGAAATGATTTACGGATTGATCCGCGTCGAGTTGAATGGAAACGGGTTATAGACATGAATGATCGTGTTCTGAGACAAATCGTTGTTGGACTGGGTGGACCAAAACAGGGTATCCCACGTGAAGATGGATTTACGATTACAGTTGCTTCCGAGATAATGGCCATTCTTTGTCTGGCAACTGGTTTGGATGATCTAAAAGAACGAATATCCCGCATTGTTATTGGATATACGTATGAAGAAGAGCCGGTAACGGTGAAGGATCTAAAGGTCGAGGGTGCGCTGACATTATTATTGAAAGACGCGATAAAACCAAATCTTGTCCAAACAACCGAAAATACACCAGCAATTATCCATGGTGGTCCATTTGCCAATATTGCTCACGGATGCAATAGCCTCATGGCGACCAAAACAGCAGCCAAATTGGCGGATTATGTAGTAACCGAGGCGGGTTTTGGTGCCGATCTTGGTGCAGAGAAATTTTTAGATATTAAAACACGTGCGGGGGATTTTGAACCAAGCGCTGTTGTCATTGTCGCCACAGTCCGGGCTTTAAAAATGCATGGCGGTATGAAAAAAGACCAATTGACCGAAGAAAATCTTGATGCATTAAAGAATGGAATGGCTAATCTGGAAAAACATATCGAGTCGATTGAATCATTTGGATTGCCATATATAATAGCCATTAATAAATTCCCTACGGATACGGAAAGAGAAACCTCTTTTATTGAATCATGGTGTCATGAAAGAGGAATCGATGTTGCTTTGACAGATGTATGGGCCAAGGGTGGAGATGGTGGAATCGGGTTGGCAAAAAAAATCGTTCAGAAAACAAGCACTACCACATCCCATTTTCAGCGGATTTACGAACCTGAGGAGTCACTAAAGACCAAGATACGAAAGATTGCCCAGACTGTCTATGGTGCGGATGACATTGAATTATCCCCTAAAGCGGCCGAACAGCTACAGTATTATGAACAACAAGGATGGGGCAATTTATCCATTTGTATGGCGAAGACGCAATATTCGCTATCCGATGATCCCTCGCTGGTGGGTAGACCAAGGGGATTTACGCTGACTATTCGGGAAATGCGTGCAGCGATTGGGGCCGGCTTTATTGTGGTATTAACAGGAACAATGATGACCATGCCGGGATTACCTGCGCATCCAGCAGCACTGGATATGGACGTCACAGCAGATGGCCGGATTACGGGACTGTTTTAATGGAATAACAGAAGCAGTTGATTAAAAATGAACGTAAAAGTAATACACCTGAACGAGTTTCAGTTTCGTTTAAAAAACAGATCGGGCACTGCATAGCCCGATCTGTTTATAGTCTAATTAATCAGTAAGAGGTTCTTCTTTATCTACACGACCGGATCCCAAAAGCCAGTAATGCTGGAATATTTCGGTTATGCCAATAATAATGCCGGTTAACACTGCTCCCCAAAAGGTAACATGGGTTCCATTAAAAAGCATCGCTCCAAAATAAACGACTAATGTAGTCACAACAAAATCAATGGCCGTACTTACCCAGTTAGTATTTTTACGGAGCATACCAACTTCCATGTAGTAACCGATAACCGCCAATACTACACCAATGATAATCGGCTGATACCAAGCGGCAAAATTGACATTGGGAAAAATCCATGAAGCGAGAATGACACTGATTGGACAGACAATTAATTTTACAATAAAACCACTCATTTTTATCCCACCTTTTTTGCTTAATATAACTAGTGTTTGTCATATGATGCAGATTATGTACAAAGGCGGAAGCGTCCGGTTAGCGGTGTATGTGCTGGAGACGGACGGGGCTCATTTCTAAGAATGAACAATTAACGCAAAATAAATTTCAATAATTTACTTACTTTCACTCGTGGGTTACAATAGGAGAAGACAAAATTGATTTTATTGATCAGTTTATCGGCAAGGAGAGAAATAAGCGTGATAAAAAATGAACAAGCATACCTTGATCTATGCAGGACGGTACTAAATACCGGTACAAAAAAAGCAGATCGCACTAATACTGGCACTTTTTCGATATTTGGACATCAGATGCGTTTTGATTTAAGGGAAGGCTTTCCGCTTTTAACAACAAAAAAGGTGCCGTTTCGTTTAATCGCTAGTGAATTACTTTGGTTTATTAATGGAGATACAAATATTCGCTACTTACTTGAAAATAATAACAATATCTGGAATGAATGGGCTTTTAAAAAATGGGTTGAGAGCGATGATTATGATGGACCGGATATGACCGACTTTGGTAATCGTTCCCAAAAGGATCCAGAATTTAATGAACAATATCAGGAGCAAATGTCTCAATTCAAATCCAATATGCTTACTGATGATATGTTTGCCGAAAAATATGGTGACCTTGGATCGGTTTATGGTAAACAATGGCGTGCATGGAAAATGTCAAACCAAAAAACAATTGATCAGTTGAAAAACGTAATCGAATCGATTAAAAACAACCCTGATTCCCGCCGCCATATTGTTACTGCCTGGAATCCGGAAGATGTTCCGACAATGGCTTTACCACCATGTCACACTTTATTTCAATTTTATGTAGCGGATGGCGAACTTTCCTGCCAGCTGTACCAACGAAGTGCCGACATCTTCTTGGGATTGCCGTTTAATATTGCCAGCTATGCACTGTTAACCCATCTGATTGCCTTAGAATGTAATTTGGAGGTCGGTGAGTTTATTCATACGCTTGGTGATGCGCATATTTATACGAATCACGTGGAACAGGTAAAGATTCAGCTTAATCGGGAGCTTAGATCACTCCCTGAACTCAAATTAAATCCGGATAAGAAATCCATTTTTGACTTCCAACTAGCTGATTTTGAACTCGTGAACTATCATCCACATCCGACCATCAAGGCACCAATTGCCGTATAAAGAAACGAAAGGGAAAGGGGGAGGTTTTTGATGATCTCATTACTTGTTGCGATGGATCGCAAGCAAGTCATTGGTTCTGATAATGGTTTACCGTGGCATTTACCAAAGGACCTTCGTTTTTTTAAAGAATTGACAACCGGGCATACGATTGTTATGGGACGGAAAACTTTTGAATCAATTGGCAAAGCATTACCCAACCGCAAAAACTATGTTATAACCAGTCATAGTGAAAATGAATTTCCCGAGGATGTCTCTGTCCTGCGTGATTTGGCAACGATAAAAAACTGGAATGACCAGCACCCGGATGAGGAGTTCTTTGTGATTGGCGGAGGCACTATTTTTGAACAGATTATCAATGATGCCGATCGGATGTATATCACTTATATTGATGAAGTGTTCGATGGAGACATACATTTTCCAATTTTTACAATGGATAAATGGTCGTTAACCTCGAAAATTAAAGGGGAAAAAGATGAGAAAAATCCGTATGACTATTATTTTTTGCAATATGATCGCAGGTAAGTGTGGTTTATGAAATATTGTGGCGTTATTTTAGCTGGCGGAAAATCTCTTAGAATGGGGCAAACAAAGTCGTTACTGCCATTACGAGATGAACCAGTTGTTTCACATATTGTAAGGGAAATAAAAAAATGTGTTGACGAGGTTGTCATCGTTGCTAATGATCCATCAGCATATACATTTCTGCAAGTACCAATCGTCAAGGATCGATACACTGGGGCAGGTCCGTTGGCGGGAATGGAAGCAGCATTTCATCGGGATGCAGATGTCTTTGTCGTTTCCGCTTGTGATACCCCGTTTATCAATCATCAGGTCTATATGCAGCTAATGGGATATCTGAACGGAAATGATGCAGTAATTCCGAAATATGGTGAGCGAATCCATCCATTGGCCGGAATTTATAAAAAATCTGTCTTACCGGTAGTACAACAACAATTGGAGAACAATGTTCGTAAAGTTGATCGTATGTTTGATTTTCTTCAGGTCGCCTATGTGAATGATTTTGGGATAATATCTGATGATATACTTGAGAAGCATTTTTTTAATATGAATCATCCTGCACAATATGACTGGGCAAAGCAGGTATGAGTTGTCCGTTTGGGAAGACCGTGTTAAACTGGATATGTTACATAATGATTTTAAAATCTATGGAATTAGCGGTATAATGATTACAAAGAGGTGGACGTTATGTTTGCAAATATAGGATTCCCTGGGCTTATATTAATTTTAATTATTGCATTAGTTATTTTTGGACCTAAAAAACTTCCCGAAATTGGCAAGGCAGCCGGTCATTCATTGCGGGAGTTTAAAGATTCTGCTCGTGAACTGACTAGTGATGTAACTGATGAGGTAAAAGAAACAAAAGAAATAATCAGCGGAAAAGAAACGAAATAAATCATTCGGAGTGATCTATCATGTTTAGCAACATTGGGATTCCAGGATTAATTTTAATATTGATTGTTGCATTAGTCATTTTTGGCCCATCGAAACTTCCGGAAATCGGTAAGGCATTTGGAAGCTCACTAAAAGAGTTTAAGAATGCAACAAAAGATATTGTCTCTGATGATGAAAAAAAGGATAACGACAAGTAATTCACTGTATTAAATTTCAGGCTAGAAGGTGTAGGGGGTAAACCTTACATCTTCTTTTTGCCTTAAACTGCAAGGAGCGTAAATCCATGTCTGAAGATCAACAATCCACAATGTCAAATGAAAAAGAAATGAATGTTACTGGTCATTTATCCGAGTTGAGAAATCGGCTAATCGTTACAGCGGTATTTTTTGTGCTGTTTTTTATCTTGGGCTTCATTTATGTGAAGGATATTTATGGCTTCTTTGTAAATGATTTACCTTTCGAGTTGAATGTAATCAGCCCTGGTGAGATTATCTGGATTTATTTTACAATGGCAGGGCTTATTGCCGTCATCGGAACCATACCCGTTATGCTTTTCCAGATTTGGTTGTTCGTAAAACCTGGATTAACACCTGTTGAGCGCAAAGCCTCTGCTTTATACATACCCGCAGCGTTTTTATTATTTATTGCAGGGCTTGTGTTTGGATACATTATATTTGTCAAGCTGATCTTGCCATTTTTACTCTCATTAAATGATGGAATGTTTAATGAACTGTTTACAGTCGATAAGTATTTTAAATTTCTCTTGCGTGTAACAATACCATTTGCCATTTTGTTTGAGATACCTATTATCTCCATGTTTTTGACCAGGATTGGTGTTCTTACACCGGATTTCATGGTAAAAACGCGGAAGTATGCCTATTTTATTTTAGTTATTATCGGGGCAGCTGTAACGCCACCTGACTTTGTATTACAGATAGTTGTGGCCATACCGCTAATTTTGCTATACGAAATCAGTATTTACTTCTCAAAAATTGTATATCGGAAAAAGTTACGCAAGCATCAGGAATTTATGGATCAGGATGACTAGGAACAGGGAGGGAAAACATGCGAACTTTTTATCACTATATGATGACCTATCGGGGCAAAAAGCAGCCAGATGAAAAAAGCAAGCTGGCGGATTGGATATTTTACGATCATGATTTCCCTAAACAGGATGACGTAAAATAGTTTGTGTAAAATATTTGAGACGAAAAAAAGAGGTAGGGTATCCTCAAAATTGGACAACAAATAAAGAGAGGAGAAACCCTACCATG